>JBAXZI010000030.1:0-19192 GCA_041670385.1 Clostridia bacterium
TATTTATACAGGCTATATAGGTAGTGCTAAACAAATAGATTATATAGAAGATATTATAAATAGCTGTCTAAATGAAAACGGACAAGTTATTATTGACCCAGTAATGGGCGATTTGGGTAAATTCTATTCAGGTTTTGATATGAATTATGCAAAGAAAATGCGTGGTTTTTGCGGAAAAGCAGATATAATTATGCCCAATCTAACGGAAGCTAGCTTCTTATTAGATATCCCTTATATAGGTGAGAATTATGATAAAAGTTATATTGATGAAATTTTAATAAAATTATCCAATTTGGGTGCAAAAAAAGTAGTGCTTACTGGAGTTTCATTTAATAAAGATGAATTAGGTGTAGCTATTTATGATACCACTAGTAAAAGCACAAACTATTGTTTTAATAAAAAAATCAATAAAAGCTTTCATGGTACAGGCGATTTGTTTGCGTCTTCTTTAGTCGGTGCAATAGCTAATGATGTACATATATTGGAGGCTGTCAAAATAGCTACAGAATTTGTATTTGAAGCAATTAGCGCAACTATGGAAAATTATGACACAGACCATTGGTATGGGGTTAGATTTGAAAAGGCATTGCCTTATCTTATGAGAAAACTTAATAAATAAAAAAATAACCGCTAATTATAGCGGTTTTTTTATTTAGTAGATTTATTGATAAAGTCCTTTAATGTTAATTATTCCAGAACTTATTATATGTTTTTTGCCAATGCTATCGACAGCAATAATATTGCCATCACTATTTATATCAACTACTTTAGCGGTAATTTCTAAATCGTTATTTGTAAAAGTGATTTCTTTGTCTAGCATCATTGAGCGTTCTTTATATTGTTTTATAATTTCTTTAGGTGCTATAAAAATTTCGGATAGTATATTATTAATAATTGAAGCAATTAATTGATTTCGGCTTATCGGCAAAAGCGGTAAGCTACCTACTATATTTCGTAATTCGGTAGGGTATTTATCAATAGTTTGGTTACAATTTATTCCAATCCCTATAATAACTTTTTCTACACAACCAGATTCAAAATCAGTAATAGCTTCGGTAAGGATACCACATACTTTTCTATTATTAATTAAGATATCATTTACCCACTTTATTTGCGGAGATAAATTAGTAAGATTTTCTATCGCCTTACAAACGCAAATTGCGGTAGCACAAGTAATTAGCTTTGCATTTTCCAATTGAAGATTAGGAGAAAGAATTAAAGACATATAAATACCGCTATTACTTGGAGAATAAAATGTTTTGCCATATCGACCACGACCAGTAGTTTGCATTTCAGAAATAATAGCAGTCGGGTAAGTGCTGTTTGCTATTCGCCTTTTAGCTTCGTTGCTAGTCGAATCTATTGTTTCGAATACTTCAATAGGTATATTATTATAATTATTATCTAAAAATAGAGCAATGCCTTCTTTGGAAATTTTATCACTGTCAACTGTTAATTTATATCCTTTATTATTTATGCTAATAATGCTATGACCCTCTTCTTTAAGAGTTTTAGTAACTTTCCAAATAGCAGTTCGGCTAACATTAAGCTGATTTGCAAGATTTTGTCCAGAAATAAAAATATTTTTGTTTTGTTCTAAAATTTTCAATAACTCGCTTTTTAATGCCATTTTTTACCTCTATCAATATTGTTTTCTTGATAAAATGATATCACTATGTATACTTTAATGTCAACATAAATACAATTATTTAGTTAACAATTAAAATATTTCAAAAAAATTAAAATAAGTTCTTGACAAATGTTCATAATCTTGTTATGATAATGATAATCAATATCACTTATAAAAGATTATACAATAGTAGTGATTAAAAAGTAATTAAATTGTACATTATAATAAGTGATATGAAAATAATTTTTAAGGAGATATTTAACGATGGAAGTAAAATTGACAAAGGATAATTTTGATGAAGTAATCAGCAAAGGAACAGTAATTGTAGATTTTTGGGCAACTTGGTGTGGACCTTGTAGAATGCTTGCTCCAATATTAGAAGAAATCGCTAATGAAAATTCTGATATTACAGTTGGTAAACTTAATGTAGATGATGAGGGTGCTATTGCTCAAAAATACGGCATTATGAGTATTCCTGCTTTATTCGTTTTCAAAGATGGCAAATTAGTTAATAAAGGCGTAGGTTTGATGCCTAAAGAAAAAGTTCTTGCACTTTTAAAATAGAGTAGTAGCAATGATAAATATAAATTAATTAAAAAAATGCCTTATCAGAATAACTGATAATGGCATTTTTTTGGTCGAGGTGACGGGAGTTGAACCCACGACCTCTTGGTCCCGAACCAAGCGCGCTACCAAACTGCGCTACACCTCGATTATATAATAATATATTACTAATAATATAATAAAAAATAATATTAGTCAAGAAATAGCATTAGATAACCACTTTACCATATAAAAAATATATGATATAATATTGTAAATTAAGTTATAATTAAGGTAATAATATTATTATTAACATATAAATTTAATAAAAAGAGGAAGTAGTAAAATGAAAAAGAAAATCACAATAATAATAGCGATAGTGTTGGTAATCACTTGTATGTTGATTATGACTTCTTGTGAAAAGACAGATTCTAATGCTACAACAGACACAACATTAATAGATGCTTACAGTCTAGCTGTAAATGAAGGCTTTGAGGGCACTCAAGAGGAGTGGCTTAAGAGTTTGACTTGTGGTAAAAGCGTATATGAAATAGCTGTTGAAAATGGCTATGCGGGTACGGAAGCTGATTGGCTTGCAACGCTACAAGGTAAAGATGGTGTAGATGGTAAGAATGGTACCAGTGGTGTTGATGGGCTTAATGGCACTAACGGAGAAGATGCAACTGACATAGCACAACTTTATCAAATGGCAAAAGATGAAGATAACTATACGGGTAGCTTTTTAGATTTTGTTAAATCATTAAATTTAGAATTAAATGCTGGTCAAGCAATAGAATATGTAGCGAATCAAGCAGTGCGCAGTGTAGTTAGTATAAACACTTATTATACAGAGGTGGCAGGTTATAATTGGCAAACAGGTGCACAAGTAACAACGGAAACCGCTTATGCTGGTAGTGGAATAATTTATAAGCTAGACAAAGAAAACGGCGATGCGTATATAATTACGAATTATCACGTAATATATTCAAGTGCTTCTGTTCAAGAAGACCATATTTGCACTGACATTAGATTAAAAGTATATGGTAAAGAATATTCAGAATATGAAATAAAAAGTGATGAAGATACCGTTGAAAATGGGACTAAAGTCGAATATATCGGTGGTGCAATGAATTATGATATAGCAGTTATAAAAGTTAGTAACAGCGAGTTGTTAAAAACTGCACCAGTAATAGCTGCTACCATAAATACTTCTCCTTATACTAATATAGGAAGTACAGCAGTAGTAGTCGGAAATCCTAATGGTGATGGATTGTCAAATACTTCGGGTGTAATTAGTGTGGATAGTGAGTATATTGATATGACGGGTGTAGATAATTCTACTAGTGTTTCTTTTAGAGTTCTTAGAGTAGATGCACCAATAAATGGTGGTAATAGTGGTGGCGGATTGTTTAATGACGATGGCGAGCTTATAGGTATAGTTAATGCGAAATGTGTAAAAACAGGTATTGATAATGTTGGATATGCGTTGCCTACTCATACAGCAGTTAATGTTGCTGATAATGTAATAGCAAATTTTGAAAGTGGCAATACAGATCTTACTTTGAAAAGATTATTAATAGGTATTTCGGTAGAGCGTACTAATAGTTATGCTGAATACGATGAGGAAACTCAAACTATGAATATAAAAGAAGAATTAAAAGTCAAAGAAGTTGTCGAAGGAAGTGCAGTTGATGGCAAATTACTAGTAGGTGATAAGCTAATAAGTCTACAAATAAATGGAAGTATTTATGCATTAGATAGAGAATATATTTTACGTGAAAAACTAATCGGTGCAAAAGTTGGTGATACTATTCAAATTATTATATTGAGAGATGGAGTAGAAGTACCAATTGATATAACATTTCAAGAAAGTAATCTTCAATTAGTACCTTAAGAATTTGAATTATTATAAGATAATGTTTATAAAAAGACAAACCACGATAAAGCGGTTTGTCTTTTTTTTTACAAATTTTTTTACAAATTATTTGTTAGTATATTGTCAAGTGCTTTGCAAAGTGCTATAATTATATTTATAATAAATCAAATATAAAGTAAGGGGCTTATAAATATGGCAGAATTATTTGCAAAAGAAAAGCTTATAGAAATGGAAGAAATGTTGGTTGGTTTAGGACCTAGACTAACTGGCAGTCAACCTCATATCGATTATATTAACTTTTTAGAAAAAGAATTAATAAGTTATGGTTATGAAATAGGCGAAGATGACAATGTTTTTAATAAATGGGAACCTAAAGATTATTCTTTAAATTATGAAAGCAATGAAGGGAATATAATTGAGGTTGATAAAAACGACATCAGTTATTATCCTTATAGTGGGCAAACTGAAGAAGAAGGAGTAACTGCACCTATGAAATGGTGTGGAAAAGAGCCTATAAATTCATTTATGGGAAGTTTAAATAAAATTGCAGTTGTTAGTATGCCTATTTTTGAGGCAGATTGTGGTTTGGTATTTAAGAAAAGAGAAGTTTATCCATCAGATTTTATTCCACCACAAAAACAAGGTAGTCCGGTAGTTAGTACATTTGTTATTGCTCCCGTATTAAAGCACGCAAAAAAGGCAGGAGCAAAAGCCGTTATTTGTGTAATGACAGGTTGTAGTGATGACCTTGCTAGGCATCAATATTTACCATTTATAACAACATATGCTGGTATTCCTTCCTTATGGGTTACTGAAAGTGTGGGCAAAGAAATAATTGAAGCTGCCCAAAATGGCAAAAATGCTACACTAAAATTAACCGCTAATTATGGAAAAGATGCACATTCTCGTACAATTTATGCTGTACTTAAGGGGCAAAATCCAAATCAAAGTATTTTAGTAAATACGCATACAGACGGTAGTAATGCTTTTGAAGAAAATGCAGGTATCGGTTTGCTTAGTTTGGCTAAATACTTTTCTGAAAAACCTATTGAAGAGCGTAATCGTAATTTGGTATTTAGTTTTGTAACAGGTCATTTCCAACTTCATCAATTTGGTAATGCACTAAATCAAGCTACTACTAGATTTCTTAATGTTCACCCAGAATTTTGGGACGGAGAGGCCGGCAATTATCAAGCTATAGCGGGACTTACTATGGAGCATCTTGGTTGTAGCGAGTGGAGAGATGATGAAAAACACGAGAATTTTATTAAATTAGATGATACTGACCCAGAATTGGTATATACAAGTAACGAGATTATGTCAAGAATGTACATTGATTGTATAAAAGATAGAAAATATGTAAAAGCACTTATGCTTAGACCTAAAAATATGGTACATTTTGGAGAGGGACAACCTATTTATAAAAAAGGTATTCCTAGTATTTCACTTTGTCCAGGTCCTGATTATTTGTGTAATGTAGCACCAAATGGCTACATTGATAAAATTAACTATGATATGATGGCTGAACAAATAGATACTTTTCGCAAATTAATAGAATTACTTGATACAAAAAAACGAGAAGAACTTGGATTTAAACAAAAATTTAATTTTGGAATAAAATTCTAAGAAAAAATTGTAAAATAGAAAATTATATAATAAAAAAGTTGACATTGATTTGCCAACTTTTTTTATGTGCTAATTATTAGAAGTTCTAGCTTAGATAACTTTTTTTAGGTTTTCACTTAAATTGATATTTTTAAGGTCTAAAATTTTATCAAGTGAGTCAAAAGTGATTTTTAGAGCTTTTTTAGAGCTACCTTTATATAATTGTAATTGGTAGCAATGATTATCTATCAATAATTTACTATGGCAAGTATAATATTCTATTCCGAATTTTTCAAGTTCGTCAATAAATGCTTCACTTTGTTTGTAACAAAATAAATCCTTATCGGAGTATAATATAACGCAAGGACACCAATCTTTATTCACAAAATATATAGGTGATAAGTAATCGATATATTTATATTTATCAAGATTTGAATAATCTTTTTCTATTCTCATTCCAAAAAAACTTTCTCCGGTAACTCTGCCTATTCCCATAATTGCTGTAGGCGATTTCATCATATTAATAATATTATAAGCTGAACATATACCTAAATAAGCTGATATTTTTGTGTCTAATAATGGAATACCTAATTTTTCACGCAAACTACATTCAAATTGTGTAGCCAAAAATTGTGCAGTCATATATCCGCCCGAAGAATCACCGCCTATTACTATTCTTGTTAAATCAAGATTGTATTCATCTTTCAATGCTTCGAGTTTTCGTACCATATCGCAAATATCAAAAAGTGGAGTCGGGTAATTGTCTAATGGTGCGAGTCTATGATTGCCGTTATAAACAAAGTATCCTTTGTCAGCGAAAGCTTTTGCATAACTAGAACGGTATTTTTTATCGCTCTTAACAAAACCACCACCGTGGATATATAAAAGTACGGGTTTTTTTGCAAGTTTATCCTTATAATAGTAATCGGCTTTGCAATAAGGACCATTAATACTATATGCATTATTTTTTTCAATAGTAATTCCTTTGTGGTTAATACAATTTTGTGGTATTTTCATAAAGTAGTCTACTAATGTAAATACAAATTCTGCTCTATTCATAAAACTCTCCTGTCTATTTATAAATTAAAATAAAATTATAGCATATTTTTATGACTATGACAATATGCAAAATTATTAAAAATATACATTGATATGCATCTAATAATGTATATTAATAGTATTTATACATAAAACACAGATAATTATAAATAAATTTGAATAATTATAATAAAAATGCTTGCATAATTTTTTTTATGGTGGTATATTAGTTTTAAATTAAAACAAAATAATATTTCAAGGAGAAATTTACAATGAAAAAAATAATAACAACTTTAATAGTAGTAGTAATGACAGTTGCTTGCTTATTTGCATTTGCAGCTTGTGGTAATAATGAAACAGAAAAAAAAGTAGAAATAGGTGTACAATCAGGCAACACAGCAGAATATTATGTTAATGGTGATGAAGATTGGGGCTTTGCTGGATATGAAAATTTGGAAGCTAAACAATATGATAGTGCTTATCTTGCAATTCAAGATATGAAAAACGGTGGTATTGATTATGTTATGACTGATATTGCTCCAGCTAATGCACTTGCAGCAAAAATTGATGGTGTTAAGGTTATTGATATAGAACTTACTGAAGAAGAATATGCTTTTGGTGTTGATAAAAGCAATGCGACTTTATTAGCTGATGTTAATGCACAAATTGCTGCTATGAAAACTAATGGCAAACTTGCAGAAATCGCTGGAAATTATTTCTCTGATAGCTACCAACCAGAAGGTATTGTTTCCGCAACACAAGATGCTTCTAAGAAAGATACACAATTAGTAGTAGCAACAAACGCAGAATTCCCTCCATTTGAATATAAAGATGGTAACAAATTTGTTGGTATCGATATGGAAATTTGTGCTTATATTGCTGAGCAACTTAATATGGAATTAGTTATTATAGATATGGATTTTGATTCAGTAGTTACTTCAGTAGGAACTAATGATATTGATATCGCAGCTGCTGGACTTACAGTAAGTGATGCAAGAAAAGAATCAGTAAATTTTGCAACAAGCTATTATGAAGCTAGTCAAGTAATGATTGTTAATAATAGTAATACAGCTTTTGATAAATGTGAATCTGTAACAGATGTAGAAAACGTTTTGAAAGGTTTGAAATAATATATAAGGATATAAAATGAGTAAATGGGACTTATTTATTAGACAGTTCATCGAAAGAGGAGCTTACAATGATGTATTAGACGGACTTAGGGCAACGATAGAAATCGCTGTCCTAGGTTTAGTTATAGGGATAGTTATTGGTACAATAATAGCGGTAATTAAGGTTATACCAGGAAACCGTTGGCCGATTAGGGTGCTTAACGGAATTTGTAAAATATATGTAGAATTATTCCGTGGTACACCAATGGTGGTACAATTGTTATTGGGTTATTGGGTACTAATGCCTGCACTCGGTTTATCTGTCAGTAGCATAGTTGCTGCGATAGTAATTTTTGGACTTAATAGTGGTGCTTATGTATCGGAAATAATGAGAAGTGGTATAAATTCAGTTGATTTTGGACAGTTAGAAGCTGGACGAGCAGTCGGAATGAGTTATACTACTACTATGTCTCGTGTTGTCGTTCCTCAAGCAGTTAAGAATATTCTACCTACTTTAGGTAACGAGTTTATTACATTAATAAAGGATACATCGATAGTTAGCTTTATAGCTGTAGTTGACCTTACAAAATCTTTCCGTTCGATAGCAAGTGCTAATTATGAATTTGTTGTGCCATATTTAATTTTGGCAGCAATATATTTAGTTTTAGTTATGATGATATCGACATTAGTAAAATTATTGGAAAGGAGGTTTGGTAAAAGTGACAGAAAAAACTAAAACAGTAATTGAAGTAAGTAATCTAACAAAGAAATTTGGAGATTTACTTGTGCTTGATAATATTAGTGAAACTATTGAAGAGGGCGAAAAAATAGTTATTATAGGACCTAGTGGTGGTGGAAAAAGTACTTTTTTAAGATGTCTTAATGTATTAGAAGACCCTACTGCAGGGCGTATATTTTTTGAGGGTGTAGACCTTACAGACTTAAAAATAAATATCAATGAACATAGGCAAAATATGGGAATGGTTTTTCAACAATTTAATTTGTTCAAAAATCTAACTGTTGTTAAAAATATTATGCTTGCACCGGTACAAGTTGGTATGGCAAATTTGCATAAAGCTGTTAGTCACAATCGCAAAATGCCATATTACAATAAGTATTTGGAAAAGCATAAAACAGAAATGATTAAAAAGGTAGATAGTAAAAAAATAAGTTATCAAAATCAATTAGAAGAATTAGAAAGAAAACTAACACCTATCAATGCAGTTTGGGAAAAAACTAAAAAACAAATTGAAAATGCAGGTAAAGTGTTTGTAACTTATGACCCTTATTTAACTAAACAAAAATTAGCAATAACTAAAAAAATAGAAAATATAGAACGAAAAGAAAGTCATTTAGTTTATCCTGTACCTATGGAAAGAATAAAACTTGAATATACTTCTAAACAAGAACTAAAAAAAGTAGCTTATGAAAATGCAATAAGATTATTAAAAAGAGTAGGTCTTGAAGATAAAGAAAAGGTGTATCCTTCTACTTTATCGGGTGGTCAGAAGCAAAGAATTGCAATTGTTCGGGCACTTGCTATGAATCCTAAAGTTATGCTTTTTGATGAACCGACTTCGGCACTTGACCCAGAAATGGTAGGTGAAGTATTGGAAGTTATTAAAGAATTAGCTGATGAAGGTATGACAATGGTTATTGTAACTCACGAAATGGGTTTTGCTAAAGAAATAGCAACAAGAATATTGTTTATGGATGGTGGAAAAATAAGAGAACAAGGCTCGCCTAATCAAATTTTTGATAATCCACAACACCCAAGATTAAAAGAATTCTTGTCAAAAGTGTTGTAAAAATTAGAATATTATTTGTTTTATACACAAAAAGATAGTAAAAATACTTGCTATCTTTTTTATTTTGTGTTAAATTATTACTAACCGCATATAAGGGGTACCTAAGCGCAATTTGCCACCCTAGTTAGCGAGTCTTCAAAAGGAGGTTATGTTTTATGTACGCAATTATTGTTACTGGTGGAAAACAATACAAAGTTGAAAAAGACTTAGTATTAAAAGTAGAGCTTTTAAAAGCAGAAGTTGGTTCTACGGTAAAGTTTGATATTCTTATGCTAAATGATGCTGGTAAGGTTACTACAGGCAACCCTATCATCGCTAAAGCTTATGCAGAAGCAGAAGTTATCGAAAATGGTAGAGGTCGTAAACTTGATATGTTCACTTACAAACCTAAGAAAAATGTTCGTAAGAGAAAAGGTCATCGTCAACCATTTACTAAAGTAAAAATTATCAATATAGTTGGATAATTATGATTTTTATAAAAATCAAAAAAAATGCATCAAAAGTATCCATAGTGGAAATCAACGGTCATAGTGGATATGCCAAATATGATAGAGATATCGTTTGTAGTGCAGTAAGTGCAATAGCACAAACCGCATTAATGGGAATTATTGATGTATCTGAAAGCGAAGTTATGTATAAAATAGGTGAAGAAGGTTATCTCAAATTCGAAATACCAACTCCACAAAGTGAAATAGAAGATATTAAGCAACAAACTATAATATCAACTATGATATTAGGACTTCGAGACATAGAAAAAGGCTATAATGCCTTTGTAAAATTGGAGGGTAATTAAAATGTTTATGAATATTCAATTGTTTGCTCATAAAAAAGGTATGGGTAGTACTCGTAACGGTCGTGATAGTGCTGCACAAAGACTTGGTCCAAAGAAAAGTGATGGACAACCATGCCTTGCTGGTAATATTTTGGTTAGACAAAAAGGAACCAAATTCCATGCAGGTACAAATGTGGGTAAAGGCAAAGATGATACTTTGTTTGCAAAAATTGATGGTGTTGTTCGTTTTGAAGAACGTGGCACTAGAACAAAAAGATTTAAACAAGTTAGTGTATACGAAGCTTAATTAAATTCAAATAACAACAAAAAAAGAAAAGTAGAGCAAAGTTTTTGGATAAAATATTAATCCTTAGGCTTTGCTTATTTTTATATATGAATTATAAAAAAATAAATAACAAAATTATTATAGAAGATACATCAAATTTCAATATTGCACATATATTAGATTGTGGGCAAGTATTTAGGTACCTGAATTGTGGTGATTGTTATACTTTGTATGCAAAAAATCATAAATGTCTATTGCAAAATGAAAATGATTGTGTTATAATAAATTCCAAAGATATAGATTTTTTCATTGAATACTTTGATTTAGATAGAGATTACACCAAAATCAAGGCTAATTTGGAAAAATATGAGTATCTTGATGATGCACTAAAATATGGTAGTGGAATAAGAATTCTTAATCAAGACCCAATAGAGATGATAATTTCTTTTATTATTTCTGCCAATAATAATATACCTAGAATAAAACTTATTATTGAAAAATTGTGTAAAGAATTGGGCGAATATATAGACGGTTATTACGCTTTTCCTAAATTAGAGGCATTGGCTAAAGCCGAAGTATCTTTGTATAAAGAAATTGGTGCGGGGTATCGTGCTGAATATATTAGTACCACAAGCAAAATGTTGTTTGATAGTTTTGATATAGACAGTATCAAATTGATGGATACTAAACTAGCAAGAGCCGAGCTTATGAAACTTAAGGGAGTTGGAAGTAAGGTGGCTGATTGCATTTTATTATTCGGATATCACAAAACTGACCTTTTCCCAATGGATACTTGGAGTATAAAGTTATATAATCAGCTAGGTATGCCTAAAAATAATGATATTAAGGTAATGAGTAATAATTTAGTTGCGCATTATGGAACATTAAGCGGATATGCCCAACAATATTTGTATTACTATATAAGAAAAATTAAGAATATAACAAAAACTGGAGGATCGAGTGAATGAATAAACCAAAAATAGTATTGCTTATTGATTTAGCAAGTTTAAAAATATCTTGTGAAGGGTTTAAAAAATTATTAGGTGAAATAGAACAAAAATTTGAAGTAGCAAGTGTTAAATTTTATGGGTACGTTGCAAAACGTAATCGTGACTTTAACGAATATACAGATGCTAAAGGATATTATAAAGTAACCGCATTTGAATCTCGCAGAAGAAACAAACTTGATTGTCAACAAATTATTGAAGGTACACTAATCGGTTCTAACAGCACGGTTGATGCAGTCGCATTTGCAACTGGTGTCGGCGACATTATACCAATTATCTCTTTTCTAAAACAAAGTGGTAAATATGTATATGAAATTGCAGTAGAAGAATCTAAGTATACTTATGCTTACAACGAACTTATTCCAGTTAATCCAGCATATTTAAGAGAAGGCTATGCATCTCCAAGTACACATAAGGCTGCACCTATCAAGAAGCAACCAAAACCTGTACCTGAAGTAAAACCACAACATACCAATGAACATTTGGAAGCAGTTAAGGAAGTTTTGTCGGGTAGATCAATTTTGGAAAGATATAAAAGAAATTAGAAAGAAATTAAATTATAATATTATAAGACCGCTTGAAATTTAAGCGGTTTTCGTTATTTATAAGAAATTTTTATTTTTTAACTAAATTTTTTTACACTAAAAATCTTTTGGCTTGATAATAAAAGATAAAAATCATTAGGATAATATAAAAGTAAATACAAATAAGCGAAAATATAATAAAAATATTGAACTTACAAAAATAAATAATTAGTAAATAGACGGAGTTAACAATAAATGCTCGGGTTTAGTGAATGAAATAAAAAAAGTTTTACAACCTGCAGTAAATAAAAAGTAAATGATATTGATTTATTTTTAGTTTTAGTATAATATTAAGGTAAGACTAAAAAAATAATTAATGGGAGAATTAAATGGAAAAAATTGCGATAATAGACATTGGATCTAATACAGCAAGAATTGTAATAGTAAGTATCTTAGAGGGAGGATACTTTAATGTCATAGATGAGTTAAAAGAACCAGTTAGACTTGCAAAAGATATGGAAGTAGATGGTTTCCTAAAACCTGTTAGAGTGCAACAAATGGTACAAACCTTAAAGACATTCAAAAATTTATATGAGAGTCATAAGGTTACCCGTGTTTTTGCATATGCTACTGCTGCTGTAAGAAGAGCAAAAAATCAAAAGAATTTTGTAGATGAAATTTTATCAAGCTGCGGAATAAAACTTACCGTGCTTTCTCAAGAAGAAGAAGCAAGCTTGGTTTATACCGGTGTAATAAATTCAATGGATATCCCTAAGGGTTTAATTGTTGATGTTGGCGGTGGTTCAATAAAGGTAATAGGATATAATAGAAGAGTGCTAATTGCACAAGACACATTGCCATTTGGCGCAGTTACACTTACTGAAAAATTTGCTCAAGCAAGTTCTGATCCAGCTGAAAGAAATAATATGATTGTTGATTATGTAAAAGATTTTATCAAGAATCTTACTTGGATTAAAGAAATGGACCCTGATACAAAATTTATTTGTGTTGGTGGTGCTGCACGAAATGTAGGTAAAATTAGTAGAAGATTCAAAAAATATCCATTGGATATGGCACATAATTATAATATATCTAATAATGATTTTGACAGTATTTACAATGTTATTAGGTCATTAGATATGGATAAAGCATCAAGAATTAAAGGATTAAGCCGAACAAGAGCAGACATTTTGCCTGCTGCTATGAGTTGCTTAAAAGCAGTTAAAGACTGTACGAATTTTGAAGAAATGGTAATATCTGGTGCTGGTATGAGAGAAGGAGCTATGTTTAGATATGCAGTTCCTACTACTAGTGATAAGCCAATAAATGATATTTTAGGGCATAGTATTTATACAATGCTACATCATTTCAATATGAATATAGAACATTCAGAACATGTGTTTGATTTGTCTTTACAATTGTATAGACAATTAAGAGTATTGCATAAATTGCCTAGAAGCTTTATTAAAGTATTGAGAGTTGCTGCGCAATTACACGATATTGGAAGTAGTTTTAAGTTTTATGACCATCCAAAACATTCATTTTATTTAATATTAAATAGTAATTTGTATGGAATTCCACAAAAGGATTTGGTAATGGCCGCATTAATAGCTAGTAGACATTGTGCTATGCCATTTGAAGGAGTTGAGGTACAACAATATTTGTCACTTCTTACGAGTGATGATATTATAGCTGTTCGTAAACTTGGAGTTATTGTTCGTATTGCTGAATGTTTTGATAGAAGTATGGGTGGAGTTATTACAAGTATTAATTGTGATGTTCTTGGAGATAGCGTAATTTTGAAGACAGAATCAATTGCTGATTGTTCATTGGAAATTAAAGATGCACTTAATGCTGTACCGGAATTTAGACATGCTTTTAATAAAAATTTAGAAATTCTATAAATTATGATTAGTACAAGCAAAAAAAAAATAATATTAGCATCTTCCTCGCCTAGGCGGAAGATGCTTTTGAAAAAAATAGTAAATGATTTTGATATTATTATACCAAAAGTAGACGAAAATAGTATTGGCACACCTGATATAATTGCTAAAAATAATGCAATTCTGAAAGGAGAAGCTATAATAGATAGTGAAAATATCATTATTGCGTGTGATACTTTGGTTGCATTAGACGGTGAAATTTTTGAAAAGCCAAATAACTATGACAATGCTTTTGTAATGTTAAAAAAATTGCAAGCAAAAACACATAGTGTTTTTAGTGGCGTTTATATGCGAAATGGAAGCAAAGTAATTTGTTTTGTTGAAGAAAGTAAAGTTTCGATTAAACCACTTAATGATATGCAGATAAAAAAATATTTATTAGAATACAAGCCATTTGACAAAGCGGGTGCTTATGGTATTCAAGATGGTATTATTGTAGATGAATATTTAGGTAGTTATGATAATATTGTCGGATTACCTACCGAAAAATTAAGTATAGCCTTAAGAAAAATTTTGGAGTAACGAATGATTAAGAAAAAAGTAATTTTTGATTTTGGTTCTACCAACATATCAATATTTTCTGATGATATGTTACTTTTGCGTATTCCTACAGTTATTATAATGAAAAGAAGTTTGCATTCTGGGATTATCTTTTATGGCGAGGAAGCTTTAGAAAAAAGAAATCAAATGATTGGTGAAGAATTTATGTGGGTAAGACCTATTCAAAAAGGTGCTATCGCACATTACGAGGGTGCAAAATTATTAATTAAAGAGATTTTACATAAACTTTTTGGGTATAATACTAATATAGAAATTTGTGTTTTAATAAGTTGCGGATTGGAAGTAGAACAAAAAAAAGATATAGAAAAGATATTTGTTACAAATGGTTATAGTAATGTTTACCTTTTAGAAAGTATATTGGCTTTGTCTCCTATATTAGAACAAAATGAGTCCAATGTGGTTTGTGTGCTCGGTGGTGATTTAGTTGATGTTGGTGTAATATCCACAAAGAAAAACGGAGAAAAAGTAGAACGCAAAATAATTTCTGGGTATTCTCTTGGTTTAGGTGGAAATGTAATCAATGAAAAAATAAAAAAAAGTATAGAACTTGAGTATAAATTGCAAGTTAGTGATAAAGAAGTCGAAGAAATTAAATTAAAGGTAGGGTCGTTGTTTATCAAAGATATGTCGTCATATTCCTGCAACGGTTTAGATATTATTAGCGGTAAAAAGAAAAAAATGACTCTAACTAACAGAGAAATATATAAGTCAATAATTTTTGTTTATACAAGAATAATAAAATTAATTGATGGAGTATTGCTTGTAGCACCGGATGATATATTGAAAAATATATTAAAAAAAGGCATAGTAATAGTTGGTGGTGGTGCTCAAATTACTGGTTTGGAAGAATATTTTTTTAATAATTTAGAATTGCCAATAATTTTGGAAGATAAGCCATACATAACGCATTTGAGAAGTGCTTATAGACTAATTAATGATGAAGTTTTTATTAAAGATTTTTTAGGAGAATAGACTAATATTAAATTTATGAATAATCATATAGAGTAGTTTAATAATTTTCTTGATATATGATTATTGTTATGATATAATAAAATAAATTATTGTAAGAAAATTATGGAGGACTTAATGAACGAAGATATAAAAAATAACGATATTACTTTTCACAAAATTTTTGAACTTTTCAAAAAAAGTGCAGTAAGAATAGTAGTATATGCATTAGTTTTAGCAATTTTAGGTGGTGGAATAACCGCAATTATTGTATTTGCAAAAGGTGCGGATTGCACTTATAATGCATCTATTGATTTTAATTATTCTGGTATAGAAAATGGAATGGACCCTAGTGGTGATAATCTATTAAATGCTAATGTAATAAAATCAAATTCATTAGTTAATTCGGTACTTGTTGATATGGGCTTTGAAGAAAGTGAAATTTCAGATATTAGCAGTGCTATTATTGAAAATTTGGCAATCAACGGCTATGTGCCTGCTACTATTGCTAAAGAAATGGCATTAAAAACAGATATAGTATATTTTCCTACTAAATATAATTTATCATTAACAGAATCAAAGGAAATTGGTTTTAATGCAGAGCAATATAACACATTTATAAATTCGTTAATGAAAAAATATATTGATTATTTTAAAACAACATATAATTATGGTAAAATAATTTCTCTATCTATAGATAGTAATTCAATAAATGAAAGTAATGATTATATATCTTTAGTCAATACTTATAGTTTGGCAATAGCGAATTTGTCAAACAGTTTGGTAGTGTTAAAAAATAATGTTCCTGAAATATACAACCAATTACAAGGTAAAATAAATATTTTGTCAGATGATTTAGGCAATATAGAATATTATATTTTGTCAAACGATATAGCCAAAGCTACTGCTCCAAGAACTATTGAAGGATATTTAAATAATGAAAAGTTAGTTTATACTAATTTGGAAACTAAATATAAAAGTTTAGCTGATGAAACGAAAACTGTTGTTGATGATTATAAATACCTAACTAAAACTACAATGAGTGTTAATGGGGTAATAGAAACTAAAGATGAGGGTTCTACCGAAAAATATGATCAACTTATGCAAGAATGGCAATATTATCGTAATGCACAGTTTGATTATGCGGCTAAAAAAGTGGCAATAGACAATAAAATTGCTATTAATAATTTGTCAACAAATGTTTGTACTAATGAACAGAGAATAGCAGTAGAACAAAGATTCATCGAATTTAATACAGCAATTACAAGCGAACTTGATAGTGTAAATACACAACTTAATAATTATTATGATATCAAAGTTGCAAATGATGGTGTTGTTGTTTCAGAACCTGCAAACAAAAATTGTGAAATGAAATATAGTATGATATTTATAGTTGCCGCAATATTAGCTTTTGTTGGATTATTAGTAGCAATGAGTGTCACTGAAATTAAAGACAAAAAAAAATACAATAAAGAAAATGGTGAAATAGACAATATAGATGAAAAAGTAGAAAATGCTGAACTATAATAAGTATAATACAAAATAACGATAGAGCAATATTAAATTAATTTAATATTGCTCTTTTTTTCTATTATTTTTTGTAGTATTTGTGCAATAATTAGTTTGATAGTATATTTAATAAATAATTAAAATACAATTAAGGTTTATTTGTTACTATAAAAAATAATAATACAATAAATCAATTATTACAAATTTATAATCAAATATAGTAAATATTCTTAAATAACAGTTGATTAATAATAATTCTAAGGTTATTACAATTTGAGTATAAGACAAAGGATTTAAGCTAAAAAATTTCATTATATAAGTTGTAATATTTTTCATTATGTGGTATTATTAAATATATTTGAAATTATAATAAACAACTTAATAAGGTGGTTTCGATGAAGAAGAAAATATTAATACTTTTTACAATTATAGTAGTTGCTATTATGGCAATTTCATTAGTAGCTTGTAACGATTATCAAAAAGCAGGCGGAGATGACACTGAAGAAGATCCTATCGCTCGCACAATGATGATCGATAATGGTACTTTTTATGAAGTCGATTCAAGTAACGATGAAGAAGACTATTTAAAGCAAATAGTAAGTGGCTGGACAGGAACAAAAGGCAGTTTGAATACTGGTGATGTGGGTGTTGTCCTAGGAGTCGTTGATTTAGGCAATAATGATGGTTATGATAGTTACAAAGATAATTTAGTAACAGCAAATACTACATTTGAAAATCCTGGTATTGACCCTAATACTCCTTATGAGACTGACGATGATGGGAATATTACTGATCAAAGACAAGATACAAATGCGTTAGTAATAGCAAGTAATGAAAAAGACGGAAGTTTGTATTACAAAACTAGTACTTCAGTTTCTTTAGAAGCAGATAAATATTATAAATTATCTTATTCTGTATGCACTAATGTAGAAGCTACTGAAGATAATATTCAAAACAAAGGTGCGTGGGTAACTGTTTCAGGTGGTCTTAATTATGAAGATGCTTGTATAAATACCGATGGCAAGTGGGAAACACATACCTTACTTATTAGGTCAAATAAAAATGAAAGCAAAAAAATAGATATAAGATTATGGTTTGGTAATGGTCCTGCTATGACTTCTTCCTATGACGATGTACAAGATAAAACAGTTCTAGTGAATAACCCATATCTAACAAAAGGCGCAGTAATGTTTGATAACATTATTTGCGAAGAAGTAGAAGAATCTTATGTACAAGAAAATAAAGACGATGATAATACAGGTTTTAGAGATATGTATTATCTTACTAATAATAATTTAGATGAAAGTATTATGTCAGAACCTCAAACAACGAATGCAACGAAGTTCTATTATTCATTCAGAGAGGGTGCATATTCAAGTAACAATGTAAATGGTTTTGAAATGCAAAAAGGCAAAAAAGACATTACTACAAATATTCCAAGTGTAAACACACCAAATACAGGTATAGTTGATTTATCAAAATTATATAATAGCGATGAAAATGATTTGTATAAAAGTTTACTTGCTAGTTATGCATCTAGTTATTCTAGTAAATGGGAAGCTATGTCTTATAATAATTGGAAAAATAATGTTATCGGGGACAGTGGAAATCGTACAATGTCGGCTCTTGACGAAACTAAAGCCTTAATGATTTCTCTAAATGATTTAAGCGGTGTTGGATTTACTTCAACACAGTCATTACAAATAGAAAGTAATAAGTATTATAAAATAAGTTTGTGGACTTATGTATATGCATTGGATAATTTGCCAGAAACTGATAAAATTAGCGAACCAATAGCTTATACAGATTGGCAAGCAGCAATAAAAGATGCTCATATTAATCCAACTAATTATGCTTTGGATTCAACTTATTTTGATGCTCTAACCACTGAAGAAACTGCAAAAATCAATGATTATGTTGCTACAAATGATGATGATGCTACAGTTGTAGCTTATTTAGCTTGGTTAGTTGATAATCAAAGTGCTTATCGCAAAAATGATTCAGGTAAGACTGATAAAGAAAAAGAAGTAGCA
>JBAXZI010000031.1:0-19187 GCA_041670385.1 Clostridia bacterium
AATCCATATCCATATTATGAAATAAAAACTAAAGATGATGTTACTTTACCTAATGATGTGGTTATTCCCAATGGTTACAATAACGCACCAGTATGTATGATAGCCGATTCTTGCTGTATGGGACAAACTACAATAACCAGTGTAGTTTTACCTAAGTATCTTATTGTACTTGCTAGTAAGGCATTTTCGGGCTGTACCAATCTATCTACAGTTACTATTGAAGATGGTGCAACAATACCTACATTTTCTACTGAATTATTTAAGGATTGTGTTAGTCTTACTACTATTAATCTTCCCGATAGCGTATCTAAAATTACAAGTAATTGCTTTTCGGGTTGTAGCAATTTAAGTACCTTAAATATAAATAAAGAAAGCAAATTAATCAACATTGTTAGCCCCACAATAGCTTTTATAGATACAGCTATTACTTCACTTCACATACCTGCTAATTTAGTAATTAATTCAGTTTTGAAAAATAAAGAAGACATCACCATAAATCTTATTAGGTATACAAGTGATAATCAATAATAAATCCGTTTATAACTAGCGTTTGTGAGTTAGCACCAGAAACTGATTTTATTTGCATAACGAGTACAATTTCTTCTTTGTCCTCATTTTTTGTTTCATTAATTAAAAATCTTTCCTGTTCATCTTCTGTAAGTCCATCATAAGAATCAATAACTACAGTCGGTTTTATACCATTCTCTGTTTTTACTTTCGTTATGTTATCAACTTCATAAATTTTTGTATCACCAAGCTTTTCTTCATAACTGTAATAGTCAGTCGTCCATTCAATCATACTCTTAGTAGTACCATCAATAGTAATATCAAAATTAGGAACAACCCAAACTGACAAAGTATCACTCATTTTTGCTTTCAAACCATTTTCATTATTTTGCATTCTAACATCAATATTATATTGGTTTTCATCATAATTAAGTGACCCAAACTTCAAATTTGTAAGTTCAATTTCTCCTAATATTCCTAATGGCTTTTCATAATAATAACTAACTTCTTCATTATCTAAATCTATTGTATGTTCATCTCTTTCTTTAACAAATTCATTATAATAATAATTTTTTATTATTACATTTTCTTTCATTTTTGCGTTAAAATCTTCTAAATTACCTATTCCGTCTATCCATAAAATAACCATGTTGCTACGAATAGGGCTAATTTCATATCCTGCTAAAGGATTATCCACATTACAAGTAATTGTTTGCACTTTATCTTCTACAAAAACGCTTTTTACATCAAAGGATAAAGTTCCACTTTTCATTGGAAAAACTTTAACAATTAATTTATCATCATCATCTCTTGAATAAAGAATTGTAAAGTCATCTGTATTCGCATCAAAATAATACTCTGGACAAGAAGCGTCTGCATTTATATTTACATTAAACATCAAATATTCTTTTTGACTATTTAATCTTTGTGTGTTAATTATACAATCCAAGGTTTTTTCTTCATTTAATTCGATAATTGTATTTTCACTTACATCTTCATAATCCACAAAGCTATCACCTGCTAGTGGGGAAGTGCTAAATTTCCTGTATTTACCAGAATAACTTACTACATCAAAAGTACTTAATTCAGTTGCAACAATATTAATTCCTATATCGCTATTTTCTACATCATCATACTCAAAGTAATTATAAATATCGCTAGTTCGGTTTTGGCAAATAGCTACCTTGATATCCGCAACACCTACTTTGTCTAAATTAAAATTGTAATCGTTCGTATTGACTACTTCTCTATGTCCATTAACATCAATGTCCCAACTATAATAAGTTTTATAATCTTCTTCGCCTTCATATTTTATTAATACAACCGCATCTCCAACAATAGGAATATCATAAGAAATATCTATTTCTTCAATATCTGCATTGTCAAAAATATATTTTGCAATTATTTTATCTTTTATATCAAAACTATTTTCTTTTCTTATATCTATATCACAAATTGTGGTGGTATCCCAGTCATAAGTGACTTCTACTTTATCTAAATTTTCTTTTATTGGCAAAGTATACGTAAAAGCAGTTTCACTTTCATAATTCGTATTCTTTTTATTCTTAATTAGAAACTGATATTCTTTTTCTGTGTCTACTACACTATTCGGCAAAACTTCCGTAAGCAAATTTCTATCGCCTTCATCATTATCATTCCAATAAGTTTTATACCCTTTATCTTCTTCAATCACTTCTCCATTCAAATATAAAATGGCTTTAATAGTAAATGCTTCACCGGCTTTTGCACTGTCTATTTTTTCATCATTTTGATAGATTTCAAATTTTATTTCATCGGGCAAATTCTTTTGGTTTGCTACATTAAAATAAAAAACATCACTAACTTGTTTTTTTACAGTACCTTCTACATCTAATTTGTAATGACCTGCTTCTATAAATATATAAGGAATTGTGTTATCCGTAGTACGATATACTTCTTCAAACTCTAATTTTTCTCTTTCTATTGATAAAACATATTCCACTTCATAACAATCACGCCTTTGTACTTCATTACTTATTGCTATTTTATTAAAATTTAGTTCATCATAAAGTAAAAATCCTTTTTCGTCTTCTTCACCTTGATAGTTACTATTATACAACAAATTTTCTATGTCAAAATATTGATTTGTACTTACATAATCTTTTATTTCATCGCCTATTATCTCTATATCGTCCGTATCGCAAGAAGACATACAAAATACAAGTAATATAGTTGTAATAATAATAATTGCAATTTTTAATTTATTTTTTGACATATGTACTCCTATCTTTAAGATAAATATATGACTTTACCATAACTTTCATCTACTTTAAATGGATTTTCACTTTTTATTATTTCCTTGTTACTGTTTGTAAATCTAACTTCTAATACGCCTTCATCTAATTTATATTCTAATGCTACACCCAAATATCCGCCACCAAGCATATTTTCATTTTTTGATATTGATTGTATATCACTGTGACGAGAACAAAATAAAGAATTATAATTTGCTCCAGTAGCTATAAATTCTATAGTGTCATTTGCTTCACCACCTATATAGCTTGTATTAACATAGTCAAGTTTGTCCCCAACTAAATAGTTATCAGGCACATAGAATGCTTCGTGTATATGCCCATTTAACATAACATCAAGTGGTATTTGATTTAGCTTTAAATTCAAATCAATAAAATAATCATAAAAATATAATTTCTCATAGCTAGTAATAGCAGTCGCTATATGGCTAATGGCTATTCTATGTTCTATTCCATCTGCATCGTATTCCGAATCTTTATTATCTATTATTCCTTGAACAAATCCAAGTTGCTTATTTCGGTAACTTTCAAACATTGCTGTTCCGTAAAATTCGTACCAATCATCATCATAGCTTTCGCCCATATCAAGAACTATTCCCCAAACGGTTTGTCCGAGTGTGAAAGTATAATAATATTCATCATTATCATTTGTCCCCACATATCTATAAAGATTTGATGCCTGCCTACCTTTTAGTTCGTGATTACCTCTAGCAAATACTACTGGAATTTGCCCTTTTGATACTTCATAATTAAGATGCAACACTCTTTCCAAACTTGTTTTATCTCCAAGAAAATCAACACTGTCGCCCCCAACTATTATAAAATCCGTTTTACTTCCATAATAATCTGCTGCACTTACCACGCCAGAATAACTATCGTGTGCATCGGCTACTGTATAGTATTGCAAACCATCAGTCTCATCGATTGGTCTAAAAGTAAAGTCTTTTGTTATTGTTCTTCCCCTTATTGCTGAAAAAGCTTCTTCAAAAAATATAGTTTTAGAACCTATGGTATATGATTTTTTTTCATCTAATACGTTTTGTGGTACAGTTATTTTATGAACTGTCTGGCTATCTACCAAACTACCTGCCTTTTCATCATAATAAGTTTGGTCACCTATCACAACATACCCTGTTCCTTTCGCTGCTGTTGTAAATACTATTTGATAATCATCTTCTACTACATAAACCACTGCCCCTTCTGTAAAATGATTAATTACAATATTTTTTATATCACTACACCCGATTATGGTTACTAGTGACAAAACAACGCAAAGTATTATTGCTACTAATTTATTGTAATGCTTTACTTTTGGAAAATAAAAAATTAAGTATACTATCAAAAAGATAATTATGTAAATTCCTAACAATACTGGCATTGCACGTAAAAATATCTTTATTTGTCTTATAAAACCAATAAAATAAGCAATACCAACAACAAATGTACATAAATTAATAATAGTAAGGACTATAGTCATTACTTTTTTATGTTTATAAAGTGTATCTAACAAACTTAAAACAGCTAAGACTACTAGTAATCCCATAATAATATAAGGCATAGCATGAAATGTGGCAAAACCTATATAGCATATCATTGTATGCATAGATAAATAAAGCATCAATGTAAACAATGCTATTACACTATTTGTAATACTTAACCATTTTTTATCCCACATAAAATTTTGCCTCTTTTTATATTTTTATTAAAATAGGTAGTTGCTTTCTAAAAACTGTCCAATACTCGAAGCCTATTTCTTTTACCATTTTTGCTACATCTTCATAACCTTCACAAATTCTATCAACACTATGTGCATCGGAAGCATAACTAATTTTTCTACCGCCTAGTTCATAATATTTTTCAATAATTTCTCTTTCGGGCAAAATACCTTTATTTTTTGTGTTGGTATTTATTTCCAAACATTTATCAAGAGCAATTATTTTTTTCAATATTTTATCAATAACATCTTTGTAATCTAAATAATTTATTGTCGCATCTTCATAAGGTGCATTTTTTCTTACATAACCAATATGCGATATAGTTTGATAAGGATAACTAGCATCTAAACTTCTATAAACTTTTTCAAAATATCTCATATAAGCTGTATTTTTATCTTTATTTTTGAAATAAGCAGTAAAATAACAATCGTTACGGTCAACAGTATGCGTTGAATTAATTATGTAATCATAATCATCAAAATGCAACTTTTCAAAATAATCTTTTTGTGCTTTCTTAGAATAACCAAGTTCTATACCCAATGCTAAAAACGGGTATTTTTCTTTCATTTCAGTAACCTTTTTTATATATTTTTTGAGTCTTATTCTTCTCATAAAAATATATTTTTTTATGTAATTATAATCATAGTCACAATGGTCGCTAATAGCATAGTATTCTATTCCCATTTCTTGTGCTTTTGTTATCATTTCTTCTATTGATGACTTGGCATCAAAAGAAAATTTCGTATGTGTATGTGTATCAATCATATTTTCTCCATTTGATTACATTTTCTTAGGTGCACTAATTCCTAATAAACGCAATCCTTCTTCAATTACGATATGTGTAGCTTCAGTAAGCATACCTCTAACTGCTGCTATTTCTTTAGGTTGGTCAATAATCCTATGTGCAAAATAAAAACGATTGTATTCTTTACATAATTCTATCAAAAATCTGCTAATATAGCAAGGTTCATTTTTTTCTACAGCACTTACGATAATTTGTGGGAATTTTTCCAATTGTGCAATTACCGCATTGCCTTCTTCGCTATTTATACCCTCAAAATCAGCAATACTATAATCTGTTTCGCCTAATCTTGTAAGTACACTATTTGCTCTTGCATTGGTATATTGAATATAAGGGGCTGTTTCTCCCTCAAAATTAAGTACTTTATCATACTTAAATACGATATCTTTAATACGACTATTATATAACGCACTAAAAATAACCGCACCAACACCTACTTGCTCCGCCACATTTTCTTTATCTTCCAAATCGGGATTTTTTTCATTTATAATAACTAAACTTTTAGCTACTGCTTTATTTAGAGCATCTTCAAGCAAAACTACTTTGCCCTTTCTTGTACTCATAGCACCATCTTCCAAACTTACCATACCAAATGGAATATGATACAATCTATCAGCCCAGTCTTTACCCATTAATTCTAGTACTTTGAAAAATTGTTTGAAATGCAAATTTTGTTGATAAGCTACAACATACAAACATTTATCAAAATCATAAGTTTTTTTGCGATAAAATGCAGCTGCCATATCTCTTGTTGCATACAAAGTCGCACCATCAGCTTTTACAAGCAAACACGGTGGCATATTATAATCGGATAAATCTACTACTTTTGCACCCTCTGAAGTAATAAGTAACTTTTTTTCTTCTAATTCATCAAGTACAACTTGCATTTTGTCATTATAAAAGGCTTCCCCGTTATAACTGTCAAAAGTAATATTTAATTTTTTATAAATTTTTTGAACTTCGTTTATTGTGATTTCCTTAAACATATCAAATAGTCGCATAGCTTCGCTATCGCCTTGCTCTATTTTACGGAACCATTCTCTTGCTTTATCATCTAAAGCAGGGTCTTTTTCCGCTTCTTTATGGAATTTTACATAAATTTTAGTTAGGGCTTTCATTCCCTCTTTTGCTAAAATTTCTTCACTACACCACAACTTAAAAGCAACGATAAGTTTACCAAATTGAGTTCCCCAATCGCCTAAATGATTTATACCAATTGAGTGATACCCAAGTTTATTATAAAGTTTGTACAAACTACCGCCAATAACTGTAGTACTTAAATGTCCAATGTGGAAAGGTTTTGCAATATTTATAGAAGAATAATCTATACAAATATTTTTACCTTGCCCTATATCACTATCTCCATAATGTTCTTTTTCATCAAGAATAGTGTTCAATACATTTTTTGCGGTAGCTATTCTATCTACATAAAAATTAAGATAACCATTTACCGCTGTAACTTTTGTAAGAGGACTCGGTAATTGCTCAAATTGCTTAGCTAATTCGTTTGCAATAGCAATAGGACTTTTTCTTAAAACTTTTGCAAACTTAAAACAAGGTAAAGCAAAATCACCCATACTACTATCAGTAGGAACATCTAAACTTTCATATATATCATCAGTAGACACACCTTCTATTTTTATTAAATCAGCTATTATTTTTTTCTTTTCGTTCATTTTATATCCTCAATTTCCTTTATACATTTATCTTTAATAAATAATTTTTTGTAACTTTTATCACTTCCATCAACAAACTCTGTACAAGTAAGAAAAGTTTGTATGTTTTTTGTTCTTTCAAACAAGGCATTTTTTCTTTCTTGGTCAAGTTCACTAAGCACATCATCTAGAATAAGAACCGGATATTCACCTGTTTTTTGATAAAAAGTTTGCATTTCAGCAAATTTTAGGCTAAGTACTGCTGTTCTTTGTTGTCCTTGCGAACCAAATTTTCTTATATCAATATCATTTACAATAATTTTAATATCATCACGATGTATACCTACGGTAGTGTATTCTAGCTTGCAATCTTTTTCATAAGCTTTTTTATACATTAATTTAAGACTCTCTTTTATATTATCATAATCTATATTTTCAGTATTATAATTAAGTTCCAAAACTTCCTTACCGCCACTTAATATTTTGTGTTCTTCACAAGCTAAAGGTGTAAGACACTCTAAGAACTTTTTGCGTTCTATCAAAATATATTCTTGGCAATCTAGCATACTATCCGTAATTAAATCCAAAAATTCTTTGAATTTTGGACTATGTTTTTGTGTTTTTAGCACTTTATTGCGTTGTTCTAATAATTTATTATATTTAAGCAAATTATAGAAATAAAGCCTGTTTTGCTGTGACAAACTTATATCTAAAAATCTTCTTCTATCTATCGGGCTATCCTTAACTAAACCCAATTCATCTGGGCTAAAACTAACTATGTTAAGAATTCCTATTAGTTCTCCAATTTTACTTATTGGCAAAGAATCTATCATTATTCTTTTTTTGCCGTATTCGTCAATATAAATATCAATGGTGTGAGTAGAATATTCTTTCTTAATTTGAATTTTTATTCTAGTACCGCCCTTGCTATCCCACCTAATTAAATCTTTATCACGCAAGCCTCTCATAGATTTTGCTAGCGATGCATAGAAAATACTTTCGACAAAATTGGTTTTACCACTTCCATTTTGACCTACAATAACATTCAATCCACTACTTGGAGTGGCGAATTGTTTTTCGTATGTCAGGAAATTTTGCAAATAAAGTTTTTCTATATACAATTTTTTTTATTTATCTCCAATATTGTAAGGTGTAACTTGGTATACATAGTAATTTATCCAATTATAAAACAACAAATTACCTGTAGATTTCCAACTCATTTTAACTTTATCTATGTCATCATTCACGAAATAATTAACTGGCTTTTCTATATGTAAGCCTTTTTCTATATCACGCAAATATTCTGTTCTTAATGTATATCTGTCATATTCGGCGTGTCCAAAAAAGAAAAATTTGCGGTTGTCTACAGTTTTTGCAATACTAATACCGCATTCTTCTCCCTTTGCCAAAACAACAAACTCACCACTTTTTTCTAACTGTTTTTCATCAATTTTGGTATGTCTAGAATGTGGAATATTGAATGTATCGTTAAATCCTCTAAGTAATGGCTCATTAGGAGTTTTGCTAACATTTTCGTATATTCCAAATAATTTTTTATTTAATTTTTTCTTGCCAATTCCATAATAATAATTAAGTGCAGCTTGAGCACCCCAACAAACAAAAATTGTGCTAGTTACATTTTTATCGGCAAAATCAAATATTTCGCAAAGTTCTTTCCAATAAACTACTTCTGTAAATGGCAAATTCTCTACTGGTGCACCCGTTACTATCATTGCATCAAACTGTTTGCCCTTAATCTCATTAAAGGTAGAATAAAATTTATCCATATGTTCATAGCTTACATTTGTAGGTTTGTAAGTGTCTGTTTTTATCAATGTAACATTTGTTTGCAATGGACTATTACTAAGCAAACGCATAAGTTGTGTTTCAGTTTCTATTTTTGTAGGCATTAAATTAAGTATTAGTACCTCAATTGGTCTAATATCTTGCTCTTGTGCTCCTATTTTGTCCATACAAAAAATATTTTCTTCTGTTAAAATATCAAATGCAGGTATATCTTTAGGAATTACTATTGGCATTTAATTATTATATCTCCTTTATTTTTGACTTGCTTCTAAAGCGTTTTTAACATCTTCTAAAATATCCGATGCATCTTCAATACCGATTGATAGTCGAAGTAAGTTGTCACTTATTCCACAAGCAATTAAATCACTATCACTTAGTTGTCTATGAGTAGATGATGCTGGGTGCAATACGCAACTTCTCGCATCAGCTACGTGAGTTACTATATGTAAAAGTTTTAATGCTCTTTGGAATTTTGAAGCAGCTTCTCTACCACCTTTTATTCCAAATGACAACATACCACCCGCCATTTTATTAGTAAAATATTTATTTACCAATGGATTATTTATATCACTTTCCAATCCGCCATATTTTACCCATTCTACAGCACTATTTTCCTTAAGCATTTTTGCTACCTTAAGTGCATTATCCGAATGTTGTTTCATACGCAAATGTAAAGTTTCTATTCCCATATTTGTAAGAAAAGCATTTAATGGGCTCATCATAGCGCCTATATCACGCATACTTTGTGCTCTCGCTTTTACTATAAAAGCAGCTTTCCCACAATCTTTTGCGTATACCATACCGTGATAGCTTTCATCTACTTCATTAAAATCCGGATATCTTGGATTATCTCTATAATCAAAATTGCCACCATCAACAATAATACCACCTAAAGCACAAGCGTGACCATCAAGATATTTTGTTGATGAATATATTAAAATATTAGCGCCTAAACTTAATGGTTTGCAAATTACTGGTGTAGCTAAAGTATTATCTACAATTAGTAATATTTTATTTTTTTTGCAAATTTTTGAAATTTTTTCAAAATCCACTACATTAATAGCAGGGTTTGCAATTGTTTCGCAAAAAACGAATCTGGTTTTATCGTCTATTTTACTTTCTATAATTGCTTCACTATCGTTAGGGTTTACAAAATGGCAATCAATACCAAATTTTGGTAAAGTTACAGCAAATAAATTATATGTACCGCCATAAACTGTACTAAATGACACTATATTATCACCTGCCCTACAAAGTGTTAATGCGGTAAGTGTTGTAGCAGACATTCCACTAGAACAACCCATAGCACCTACACCGCCATCAAGGTCGGTTATCTTTTTTTCTAAACCATCTACTGTTGGATTACCTAATCTAGAATAGAAAAAACCTTCTTTTTTCAAATCAAATAATTCTCCCATTTCTTCAGGAGTATCATATACAAATGTTGTACTTTGATATATTGGCAAAACGTTAGCCTCACCATTTTTTGCTTTATATCCTGATTGGACACATTTTGTTGCTGTTTTGAACATAAATTTTTCTCCTTTACAACTGTAAATTTTATTAATTTTATTTTATTTATAATTAGCCATTATCCTTGCCGTATCCCTATTGATTTGTTTATCTTTAAGGTCTCTTCTCTTATCGTGCAATTCTTTACCTTTAGCTAAGGCAAGTTCTACCTTAACAAGTGAATCGACAAAATACATTTTTGTAACAACTAATGTATAGCCTTTTCTCTCTATTTTGCCTCTCAATTTGTTTATTTCATCTCTATGCAATAACAAACGACGAGCACGCTTTGGTTCTGGATTATAATGACTGCCTTTTGTATAAGGCGATATATGAGCATTGTTTAAAAAAACTTCGTTATTGCGAATTAAGGCAAAGCTGTCTTTAAGATTTACATTTCCCATTCTTATTGACTTAACTTCGCTACCAACAAGTTCAATACCCGCTTCGTATTTATCTTCTATAAAATACTCGTGATAAGCTTTTTTATTGGTTGCAACAACTACAATTTTACTCATAATAATACTCCTAAATTAGTGTAATAATAATACCACATAACAAGTACTTATGCAAGTATATAATATTTATTATATTAGTATAATGGCATCATATTATACATATAAAAAAGGCTTACAATATGTTTGCAAGCCTTTGATGTTTTTATTTTTAATCAATATTTTTAGATGTTATGTGTTATTCTTTAGTATTTGAACTACAAAGAATAAAATTGATGTTACTAAAATACCGATTGAAAGATAAATTGTCCAACGTTTGAATTTCGTATCAAGGCTTTTAGCTTTATTTTTGCCAAAGAAACTCTCCGCACCGCCTGCAATAGCTCCCAAATCACTTGAATTGCCCTCTTGCATTATTACGATTAAGACCATTGCTATACTTAGCAATATCATTAGTACCATAAATATAATTGATAATACGGTATAGAAAACGTAAAAATCAAAACTACCAGCTAGTAATAAACTATTCATTACACACCTAACTCCTTATTCTTTCATATATGTCACATATTCTTTGATAATATGCTTACATAGTTTAGCACACTAATTTATATTTGGCAAGCATTTAAATCATTTTTTATCTATACTTTTTTTATTAAATTCATAGGTTTATTGAATATTTTAATAATTTGTTGTCCATAATTTTTTTACTATGAAAAAAAAGTTTATTAGCGTTATTTTATCTATTACATTAATGTTGTGTTTGGTTAGTTGCATTCACACTCAATCTAATGACGATTATTTTCTAGTACAAATTATTCCTAATGATGACCAAAATAATACAACAAAAATCACTAATTGCCTAAATCTATATTTATCCAATTTATTAGTAGATTGTACAGATAACTTACAAATTAATGATAAAATTACAGATTCTTGGGAAGAAATAGAGAAATTATTAAACGAATACGAACTTGAATATAGTGCATTAATTACTACAAAAACATATTCGGAAATAGTTTTTAACAACCAAATATTACATAAAGGAGACTACTGCGCATTAATAATAAATTTTGGTAATAATGAAAAAGCTAGTGAGTTTTTATTATATTCCTCTTCTGATGACTGCGGTAAAACTCCAATATTGAAAAGTAGAATTTTAGAAAGATTATGAGGGAGAATGAGTTATGAAAAAAACAAAACAAAAAGAAATAATTTATCCTATATTGTGCGTTATTATGATAATTTGCACCATAGTTTGTAGTGTTGTTGTGTTTAGTCCTGCTACAGAAGATGCCAACGCTGCTACAGTTATCAAAAAAGGCAGTACGGGCGATATGGTAAAAACAATTCAACAAAAATTAAAAAATTGGGGTTATTACACAGGCAATGTAGACGGAATATTTGGAAGCATTACGGAAAGTGCAGTAAAATATTTCCAACGAACAAATAATTTATATGCCGATGGAATTGTAGGAAGCAAAACAGCCGCCGCTATGGGGATAAATTTAAGTTCTTCCTCTACCTCATCTTCTAATGATACCTATTTACTTGCTCGGCTAGTATACGCAGAAGCTCGAGGCGAGCCGTATACGGGACAGGTTGCGGTAGCTTCCGTTGTTCTAAATCGGGTGAAAAGCAGTTCTTTCCCGAATACAATAAGTGGTGTAATTTATCAAAGTGGGGCTTTTACTGTTGTTAGTGACGGACAAATAAATCTAACCCCCAACGATACCGCACAACGGGCGGCAAAAGATGCTATGAGCGGTTGGGACCCAACTAGTGGGTGCACATTTTATTATAATCCTAACACAGCAACTAGTGCTTGGATAAGATCAAGACCAATTATGTTACAAATAGCCAATCACACTTTTTGTTTATAAAATCTATAAATCGAGGAGCTGACCTATGCAAAATACTAAACGAACCCAAACAATAACTATGGTAATTGCTATCATTATGACAGCAGCAACAATAGCATTATCTATAGCTTTTGGTATAACATTAGCACAAAAGATTGATAAAGAAACTAAACTTAACAATCTCTATGAAAAATCATATTATGAGACTATTGATGCATTAAATAATTCGCAGAATGATTTGAAAAAAGTTGGTGTAGTAGATAGTGAGGCTTTGCGACGAGACCTCCTTCTTGATATTTGGAACAATTGCTCTTTAGCAAGTGACAATTTGAGCCAATTAAGCACGCAAAGTGAGCATTTACCAGATATAATAAAAATGCTTAACCAAATAGGTGATTATGCAAGGTATCTATCAAAAAAGAGTGCCGAATCCGGATTTAGCGATGAAGAAATTGAAAACATAAATTCATTTAGTGCAATAATAGAAAAAATTACTACTTCGCTTATTGCTATTGAAGAAAAACTTATAGTAGGTGATAAAATATCAGCCGAAATAATAAGTGATTCCGCATCAATTACCGATAATCTTGACACTATTGATTATTCTAGTATTGATTATCCCGAACTAATTTATGATGGACCTTTCAGTGACGGACTTAGTGATAGAGTGCCTAAAAACCTTGAAAATGAAGAAGAACTTTCCCAACAACGGGCACAAGAATTAATAACAACTTATTTTGAAGATGCTACAGAAATAGAATTTGTATCAGACAATAATGTAAGTCTAGCTGCATATATGTTCAAATTTAAAATAGATAATACAGAAAGTTATATTTCTTTATCCAAAAAAGGCGGAAAAGTAATTCAGTACAACACCTATAGGGAAATAAACAACCCACTGCTAGATGATGACGAATGTATTGCTAAAGCTACAGAATATATCGAACAAATGGGCTATACGGATATGAAACCAGTTTGGATAAGCAATAATAATAGTACCGTGTACGTGAACTTTGCTTATGAAAAAGATGAAATATTATACTACCCTGATTTAGTAAAAATAAAAATTAGCGGGGAAGATGGCACTCTACTTGGAGTTGAAGCACAAACTTATCTTTACAACCATATTGAAAGGGTTTTACCATATTCGACTTCGCTTGATAACATTTCCATTAATGCGAATTTGGAAGTAAAATCAAAAGTAGTTTGCATTATTCCTACTACTTGGGATACCGAAATCCTTTGTCTTGAAGTAGTCGCATCACACAATGGTTCTATTTATTATGTTTATTATAATATGGAAACAGGTGAAGAAGAGCGTATCTTACTAGTTGTTGATGAAGAAGGTCAGTTGTTAATGTAATCTAGGATAATAAAGATAATTTTTTAATAACTAAATCGATCATTTTCATATCTATATTATCTTTCATATTACTACGATAATCTTGCAAAACATACACAAGGTTATCGTAGTAATTTTTATCAAAATACGGATATAATGTCAATATTTTTGTTGGTTTACTATTACATAATTCAAAAAGTTTTTGTTGCAAATTATCTTCTAAAATAAGTTGCAAATAAAATTCTTCCATTCCCTTTTCTTTTATTTCTGATAAAATTATTTCTCTTTCTTTTAACCAAGATGCCTCATCAAACATTTTTTTATAGCAAATAAAATAATCAAAATCACCTTCCAATATTAATTTTTTAGAATACTTTTTCATATTTTCCGAATCATTCAGTTTACTATAAATTTTATATAATATTTCCCACCAATCTTTAGGTGATTCATCACTTTTCCTTATATCCAATCCTTCTTTTGCCAATTCAATAGCATCGTCGTATTGGTCGGCTGTAATATGCAAATCAATAGATAATTTTCTGAACGAATCATATTCCAAATTTTTAATCAAATAAGCACTTGCCTTTTTTGTACTATAAGAACGCAATAATAATAAATATAGCATTTTCAAATCACTTTTTTTCTTCATATCTTTTTGATTATAAATTTTCTTTAATAACTTGTCTTTGAAGTCAATACGGATACTAGGAGTATCACAAAAAATTATTATTGACTCCCAAATATTATATTTAATTACCCAATTATTAATTTTTGCACCAACATTATAAAACTCTCGATAACAAGGTTTTACGGTAATCAAACTTTCTTTAGGTACATTTTCCTTAAGGGTAGTACTAATAAGCTCTATTAGTCCTCTAGCGTGTTCTAGTAGCAAACGAGAAATAGGTTTTGCTGATGCTGTAAACAATTTATCAAGCTTTTCTAGTGCCACACAATATAGTCTTGTTCGTTCTAAAAAAGATGTTGTATTTTCTTCAGCACACAAACAAATAAAAATAATCCCTTCTATTGCATAAGGCATATACCAATCATCTATTTTCCCGTTTCTCATATATCTATCAAATACATTGTCGACTGTTTTGCTGACACTAATCGCATCATTACTAGAACTTGCAAACACAATTCTTACAGGACAATATATATTTTTACTCATTTCAATAAGTTTTTTATATTTTACATATAATAAAACTGCTAAATAATGCGGGCACAAAACGCCTTCAGCTAGCCCACAAAAACATTTTCCTAAAACAATAGTATTTGTTTTGGTAATTGCAAAGCAAAGAGTGTATTTTTTCCTACCATCTCTAATTTCTCCTTCATAAAGAGAGCCAATGTGTTCATTTACATCCACATTGGTTACTTTGATGACTTTATTAGTTCTAAAGATGGACCACGCTTGAGTGCGAACATCTTTCTCTGCTATTCTTTCACAATTTGCTAATGTTATAGCCAAAACTCACCTTCCTTAATATATTATATTCTATCATAATTGTAATGTTATTTCAAGCTGTATAATAAATTGACAATTACTTTATAATAAAATATAATAACACTTATACTATAATAAATAAGGAGCTTATGAAAAAGAAATATTGGTATAGACTAGATAATTCAGCTATGGTATACCCTATGGTAATTACTTTAGGCACACAAAGTTTGTTCCAACTAGGAGCTGAACTCAATAGTAATGTAAATAGCAATTACTTAAAAATTGCTCTAAACACAGCTTTAGAGAGATTTCCATATTACAAAGTTGAATTAAAAAACGGGCTTTTTAGACATTATTTAGATGAGAATACGCATTTCCCTATAGTTAAAAAATATAACGGGAATTTGCTTCAAATTATTAATTTTCGTCCTAATAAAAATTATTTATTTAGGTTGTCTTATTACGAAAACAAAATTTTCCTAGATTTATTCCACGGTCTTTGCGATGCAAACGGCGGTATAGAATTTTTGAAAACAATAATTTTTTACTACTTCCAATTACAACATATAAAAATATCTCCTGACAATATATATACGCTTGACAAATCTATAAGTCCTGAAGAAATGGAAGATGCGTTTTTGAAATATTATAAACCTTTCAAATTTTTTGAAGGCACTAAAAAAATGGCGGGTGGCACAGCTTATAAAATACCTGGCAAACAATTTTATTTTAGTGGACTTGGACTTATTCAAGGCACCATACCAACACAAAAATTACTTGATTTAGCACATTTATATAATTGCACCCTAACTGTATTTGTAAGTGCTCTTTTACTTTATTCGGTTGCAAAAACAAACAAAAACACTAAAAATAAAGAAAATTTTGTGGCTTTTATCCCTATAAATTTGCGTAAATTCTATCCAAGCGTTACTATGAGTAATTTTACCATTTTTGCAAAATGTGTTGTACCTTATAATACGCCATTAGAACTTGCCAACTTTATTGAAATAATAAAAGATAATATGAGAAACCAGTTAAAGGAAGATGAACTTTCTATCAAGCTAAGTTATACATCTCTATTTGATAAATTAGTATTCTTGCGTTTTATGCCACTTATATTTAAAGGGTTTATTTCTAGAGTAGGTCGTAATTTTCCAGGTAAAAGCAAGCAAACTATGATAATAAGCAACATAGGACGAGTTAAAATAGATTTAGAAGGGGATAATATAAATAAGTTTAATTTTGCCCTTAACACGAATCATAAATCACCTAAAAACATAGGAATAGTAAGCTATAAAGACAATACTGTAATTAGTTTTTCAAGAAAAGTTGTTAATACAGAAGTGGAAAAAGAATTTTTCCGCACTCTTGCAAATTTTGGACTTGATGTCAGTATAAGTAGTAATTTGAGGGAGGAATGCAATGTATTGTGATAAATGCAAAGTGAAGATAGAAGGCAAAGTCGATAATTGTCCTCTTTGTCATACCCCCTTAACTTCAAATGATAATAAAGAAATTAAAGCTTTTCCCTTACCACAACCTATTAAAATTAATGGGAAGATGTTTTTGTTAATTTATGTAATAGTAATGGCTGTTTTTATGGCACCTTGCATTACTCTTAATTTATATTATCGACCAGATTTTTTGTGGTGTATTATTGTATTAGTCATACTTTCTTATATTGGATTTTTTATAAGAACAGTTATTATAGGTAAATATAGGTTTATTCGCAACCTAACTGCTCAAGCATTTATGCTAACAATTTTATTTTTTGCTATTTATGCAATAACAAAAGGAAACTATTGGATACTTATTGCTTGGCAACCGGCAGTTTATATAATAAGCTATCTAATATTAATTAAATATATATCTAAATCCTCGGAATTAGTAGCAACCAATATAACGCATATTTATATATTGTGTATTTTGGGGCAAATTCCTATATTTACAGCTTTCTTATTGCCTTTATCACTCCGAATCCCTTCAATTGTTGCAAGTATTTTGGGCGCTATAATATTTATTGGCATCAGCATTGCTTACCGCAAAATTATTTTTGCCGAACTCAAAAAGTTTTTCCATAGATAAATAATTCTTTCACTTTTCTTGATAGATGTTCATATATTAAGAAAAAGGAGGTTTTCTGTTCATGGATTATCAATTTAGAGCTAATGCACCTTATCCCGACATAAATATTGCCCAAAAAAGCATTTATGAAGTGAGGTTGCTAAAACCAGCTTATGCTGGCAGAGTAAGCGAAACTACAGCATCAATGGAATATATGTATCAACATTATGTATTGTATGAAAAGTACGAGGAAATAGCCGATGTTCTTGAGGAAATAGCTATTGTAGAAATGACTCATCAAGAAATGCTCGGAAAAGCGATTGTACAACTTGGTGGATGCCCAATAATATCAGACAACTATAAATATTGGCAAGGTAGCTATGTAAATTATGCTACCGATGTAAAAACAATTATTGATTGCGACATTATAAATGAAAAAAAAGCTATAGCAGACTATGTAGAAATAGTTAGAATGTCAAAATGTGAAGATGTGAAAACTATTATCAAACGTATAATTCTTGATGAAGAAATACATGTAAAAACTTTATGTATGATAAAGGAATCGCTTAAATAATACTTAGGGAAAAACAAAATTTAACTTGTTTTTCCCTATTTTATCTAAAAAATTTACAAAATTTATTAGATTTTTTTAACTTTAAGTGATAGTATAATATTAATAAATATAAAAAAGGGAAAATTAGTAAATGGAACAAACCAATGAATATAAGGGAAAATTAGTAGATTATACAAATAGCGAAGAAGTCGCTAACACAATAACTCACGCAATAGGGATTTTATTTGCAATAATTGCTCTAATAGTAATGTTATTACAATCCAATAACTCACTTGCATTAATAGCAAGTATTTGTTTTTTTCTCGGTATGATGATAACTTATACTAATTCTACTATTTATCACGCATTAACAAACAAAAAATGGAAAGTTATTTGGCGTAAAGCTGACCATTGCTCGGTTTGCTTTATTATTTGGGCAACCGGTGCGCCTATTTGTCTTTGCACAAGTGGTAATCTTTATAACTATATAGCACTTGGAATTTGTTTTTTTATATCAGTATCAAGTGCAATAATGTGTTTAGTTAATTTACAAAAATTTAGTAAGGTCGCTTTAGTACTTGATTTTGTAATTGCGGCAGTATTAGTCAGCGTATTCTTTGTAAACTTTGACTTTATTGAATTCAAAATAAGAATGCTTTATTTAGCTGGTGCATTATCTTGTCTTATTGGTTCTTTCTTTTTCGGCAGGAAAAAGGAATATACCCACGCTATATTCCATATATTAGAATTAATCGGAACAATAATAATATTTTTTGCTTCTTTAGCAATTTTATAAATCTAAATAATAATTAATTTTAATTATTTTAGGTATCTTTAGTTATGTTTTAAGTTACCCTAAATCTAATTTATTGTCATAATTTTCAAAACTATTTCATATTATATTTTATATATATGGAGGTAAATTTGGAAAATACAATAGTAAATAAAACTCATAGTTTTCGATATGATAATACGAAACTTTATATTACAGGACTACAAGAACTTGGCACTTATGATGACAAAGAGATTGTCCTAAAGCTCAATAATAATAAGCTAGTTATAAAAGGCGAGAACCTAAAAATTGATGACCTTAATATCAAAAATGGAATAATTAGCATAATAGGTGTTTTGCATTCTTTTGTATATAGCAAAAGCATTAATTCCAAATCAATG
>JBAXZI010000032.1:0-18937 GCA_041670385.1 Clostridia bacterium
AAGGCATATTAAAAGCATAATCTACTATTTTGTTATCACAATAAGGGACTCTTACTTCCAAACCGCTAGAGGCTGCCATTCTGTCAGTACGATCGATTAATGTTTGCATAAACCAATAATAATTTAGCATAAACATTTCCCTTATCCTACGACCTTGCTTATCATCGGTAGGAAGATAATCAGTAAAATCAACTGTTTGATTATATTTATCGTGGATAAATTCTTCATTTCCGCCACCTAAGATTGTTGAGTTATATAAATTAACACGCAAATCAGTAGCGTTTAACCACGGGAAATTATCTCTAAATAATAATTCTGGTCTATGATACCACGGGTACCCTCCCAAAAATTCATCAGCACATTCGCCCGACATACAAATATTCTTTTCTTTTTTTACTTTAATACACAATACCAATAAAGAAGAATCTATATCACCCATACCTGGTAAATCACGGGCAACTGACGCATCGTAAATGCTTTCTGCTACTTCTTCCGTATCTAATACAAAATATTTATGCACGCTTTTGGTAAAATCACTCATTATATCTATATAATAATTATCTCTTGCCGACTGAAAACTGTTTTTTACAAAGAATTTGTCGTTCCCTTCATAATCGACCGAATAAGTGTTAAGAGTTTTACCTTGCTTTTTATACAAATCAGCGGCTACTGCAGTTATTATGCTAGAATCCAATCCGCCCGAAAGGAAGCAAGCTGGAGTTTCTTCGCCTTCAAGTTGTCTTGTTATGGAATCAGTAATAAGTTCTCTTGTTGTTTCAACAGTTTTTCCAAGATTATCTTTATGATAAACCGCAATAGGCTTCCAAAAAGTATGAAGATTATAGCTATTATTATCACAAACAAGGAATTCGGCAGGTTTTAATTCTTCAACACCTTTAATAATTCCACAACCACAACTTCTTGATGGCCCTAGTAACAATAATTGTTTTATACCGTAATTATCAACTTCAGGTCTAATCATTCCATTAGCCATCAATGACTTAATTTCTGATGCAAAAATTATTCCTTTAGAATATTTGTAGAAAAATAATGGCATTATACCCATTCTATCACGGGCAATAAATAACTTTTTAGCTTTATTTTCCCATATTGCGTATGCAAAATTGCCATTAAATTTAGTAACGCTATCATTTCCCCACTCAATATACGCTTTAAGGACAATTTCATCATCACTTTTGCCTACAAATTCATATCCGCACGCTTCAAGGTCTTTCCTTAATTCTCTATAATTAAATAATTTCCCACTAAATGCTATTGTAAATTCACAACCCCTAGCGGACATTGAAAAAGTCTTATCAATAGGATTGTCTTGCCTTTGATTTAACATAATATTATTTGTTCTAAAAAACGCTGAATTTGCGCCTCTTTTATATATTGCGTTTGACATATTTTCAAAAATTCCATACTCATTATTACTTAAATTTTCAAAATTTAGCCACCCTACTATTCCACTCATATATTACCTCACTATTACTGGTTGGATTTGCTTATTTGCCAAAGCCGCCTCGACCGATGCGTATAACAAATCGAAATGTGCTACCAAAGAATTTGTTTTATCTATAATATTGTCCTGAGAAAACGGAACTAAATATATATTTTTTTTGTTCAACATTTCTCCAATATTTTTTGCGTTTGTTGATAAACCATCATTGGTTGATACAGCTATAAGCAACGGGCGATTATTACGCAAATGTGCTTTTACTGCCATAAGGACGGGAGTATCTGTTATTGCATTGTTTAATTTAGCTAAAGTATTCCCTGTACAAGGTGCAATAATCATAATGTCCATTTTATTTTTAGGTCCGAATTGTTCGGCTTCAGTGATGGTTGTTATTGGCTTATGTCCAGTTATTTCTTCAACATCTTTATAGAAATCCTTTGCTATATAGAATCTCGTATCGGTAGTCGTTACATTATAAGAGAAAACGGGGAAAACATTATTGCCTTCTTCTACTAATTTTTTTATTTCGGGTAGAATTTTTTTGAAAGTACAAAAAGACCCCGTTATGCACAATCCTATATTTTTATTCATAATACTTTTTTAGCTCAATCTTTGCATAATGATATCTTTTATATATAATCCCGCAGTTTTGGGTGCTACCTTACCAGGTACGCCCAATGCGTGCATATAATTTAATCCAAGTTTTTCTGCCGCAACAAAATCAACGCCACCCGGTTTAGATGCAAGATCCAATATAAAACAATCTTTATTTACAAATTTAAGCTCTTCTCCTTTTAAAATCAATTTGGGGACGGTATTTACTATTACCGAAAATTTATCTATATTTTCTTTATAACTGCTAAGCGTAAATGCTTCTTCAGAATATATTGAAGCTAGTGCAAATTCGGTAGTATCATCAGTTGCTACGCAAACAAAGGCATAATTGTCCTTTAATATTTTTGTTACCGACTTACCTACACGACCATATCCAAGCACTAAAACTGGCGTATGACAAATAGAAACTATAGTATTAAGCAAAATATAAGCAAAGGCACCTTCTGCGGTAATATACGCATTTTTAACTATAAAGGTTTGGTCATCAAGTAAATTATAATGAGTTATTTCTTTATCCTTTATAATAAGACTTACTTCTTCGCTTAATTCCCTAGAAAATAAAGTTGAACCGTTTTCAAAACTTTCAGCTATCTCTTTCGTAACTTTTGTTAGCAAAGAACGCACGTAAATTTTTTCATAGCCCGAATATTTATTTTCCTCGCCTAAATTAAAAGGCATAAAGCCTTCTTTTGTTAAAGCCTCAGAAATATAATAGTCTCTTTTATCCACTACCTCAACGCACACAGCTTTTTGCATAAATTTTCCCCCATGGTTAACTATATGAAATTGCCATAATTGTTGTTACTAGAAAAAAGGCGCTAACGACCCTTATTAAAAGTATTTTTGGTATTGGCAAATATACGTCAACATTTTTATAATATAAAGTGGATTTTAATAATTACTATCTTAAGAATATATTTATATAAATAGAAAATAAGATACCCTAATATACAATTTTGGATACCGTAATATATATTATTGCATTTTATTATAAAGCTATATTAATAATTGGAATATGCGGTTTGTTGTTAAATCTATTTTTAATTATGCTGTTCCCTAAACCCCTTGAAACGATCATTTTGACATCTTCTTCATTGGATATGCTATAAATTCCAGAGTCATATTCCGGGAACCAACCTTGGTCAGGTGCATACAAGCCTTGCCCAAACATTCTTACTTGTCCGCCGTGTGCGTGCCCTACTAATACTAAATTAGGATTAATCGAATTTTTAGGATTACTATACGATTCCCAATTTTCCGGTCTATGTGCTAATAATATTTTATAATTATCTTTAGCTTCCAAATTATCATCAAGATATTTTGACTCATATTTTACATCATCGATAAGCCCTATTATTGTTATATTTTTACCTTTAATCGTTATGTTTTTACTTTCATTTTCTAGAAATATAATTCCGTTATCAGTAAGATATCTATACAATTCTTTTGCGTCCCTATGAAATATTTCGTGATTTCCATTTACATAATATATAGGTGCAATGCCAATAATTTTATCAATAAAATCAACTACTCCGCAAGTATCAAATCTAGAACGCCCATCAATAATATCACCAGTAATCGCAATTAAATCTACATTTTCTTCTTTTAACTTATCAATCATTTTATCCGTATCTACCTTTAAATTAGGAAAATGCAAATCCGAAAGCTGTGCTATTTTTATATTAACGCTTGAATTTTGTCCGCTATAATTTATATTATATTGTTCATAATCAACATTTTTGTTATCTAATAAAATTATAAACATCAAAAATATCCCAATAATTATTATTAATATTATGGAAATTATGAATTTAGCATTATTCTTTTTTGTTTTCTTTTCTTCTACCATATAATTTTATTGTATTCCTTTTTATCTATTATATTTTATTTTATATACTTTTTCAACTAAATATGTAATCGTTTTGTATTTACAATCATAATATAAAATAAATAACTTCATAACATTAATTTAATAGCGTCAATTTAGTATAAATTTGCATAATTTCTATCATAATATTTTTTTATTTTAAATCCCTAATATTGACATAAAAAAGAAGTTGTGATACATTATTTTATGAGGTGATATTATGAAAAAAATTATGAGACTTTTTATTATTACTATTTTAGTATGTATTTTTGTGTTAGCAGGTTGTGCAAGTAATAGCGACACTGCGCCAGAAAATAATGATGCAGGTACAATTGCTGTTGAAGATTCGGTAAATAACGATAGTACTGAAACAAATTCAGAAATTTCAAACAGAAAAATTATTTATACTGCAACTGCTGATATAACCACAGATAATCTTATTGAAACAATACTTTTAATTAAAAACAATGTTAATAATGATGAATGGTTCGACAAAGAAAGTGTTTCCAATGGAACTGCTTATTTTACTGTTAGAGTTAAATCCGAAAGAATTGATGCTTTTATGGCTTCAATTGCTAAAGAATGTACTATTACAAATTATAATAAAACTGCGACAGATATTTCTATGACTTATCAAGATACCGAGAACAGGATTGCTTCACTTGAGGCGGAAACTGCTCGTCTTAATGTACTTTATGAAAGCGCATCAATTTCTGAAATGATAACGATAAATAAAAGACTTTCAGAAATAAATTTGCAATTGGGTAGTTTGAATGGCACACTAAATAGATACGATAGCCAAATTGAATATAGTGAGGTTACGTTAACAATTAGGGAAGAAGCTACCCCAGCCGCAAAACTTTCATTTGGACAACGACTAGGCAATCTCTTCAAAAATGCTTGGAAAGCTTTGGGTACTTTCCTACAATGGATATTATTTGCTATTGTTGCCATATTCCCATTTGTTATTGTCATTGGTCCAATAAGCGTTGGTATTTATTTCCTAGTTCGTTTTATTAATAAGAAAAAAAAGAAAAAACTAATAACTGGAAACGATAATAACCCAAATTATAATTATCAAAACTATAATAATCCGAATTATAATAATCCAAATTATAATAATCCAAATTATAATTATAAAAATTATTATAAACCAAACGATAATGTTCCAAAAAACATTGTTCCGAACGATGATTATACAGACAATAAAGTAACTGACAATGAAATTAAAAACGATGAAGTAACAGACGATAATGCTATAGACAATAATGTTACAGACGATACAACAAATAAAGAATAAATTTATAATAACCGTCCTAAAATTTAGGACGGTTATTTATTTTTGTTATTAAAAATAAGTGCATCTAATTTAGATGCACTTATTAATTTTCATTATTAAATTTAAATATTATTTTTGTCTCCAACCCGTATTGCCATCAGTAAATAACATATTGGGTATGGTATTAGGTTGATTTGGATTTACAATAGCAGGTGATGGGAAACCTATTTTCCCTACTGCATTATTATCTACCATTTGTATTACATCATTCCATACTTCAAAATTACGATTATTTTCTATCTTAGTTGTGAACTTTTTAGTAGGTTCTTCAGCACACAAATCAGTACATTCGTGCAACCATTGTGCGGCTCTAGATAAAGAAGTAGTAACGTGATATCCGCCACCTTCGACCATAGATTTTTTTATTGCATTCAAAATACCTAGTGCAAGCACAGTACCTGGTACATAATCTAGAGGTACTCCGTTCAAATTCTTTGGTTCTTCTTTAGAACCGTTCCTAACGCTTAACCCGGTAATATCTTCTGCTAGTGGTGCCCAACCTGGTCTATCACTCCAAACAGTATCGGAAAAGCACATTAAATTACCATAAATTAAGTTAGGGTTCATTTTATGCATTTCTTCTCTTGACAATCCAAAATGGTCAAGTACTCCGTTTTGATAAGAATAAGCAACAACATCAGCTTCTTTTACTAGCTCTTTCATTCTTGCAAGTGACTTAGCATCATTAAAATCTAATTGGATAGAATGCTTTCCAGCCCAACCATCTAATTCTAAGAATGATTGTTCTTGGCAATCAAATCCACCTCTTCTTACAAGTAAAACATCAGCGCCATACTCTGCTAATATTCTTGTACAAGCTGGTCCTGCAATTATATGAGTTAGGTCAAGTACCTTAATCCCTGACAATGGACCTGCACTTGTAGTAGCAGGATATTTTTTAGGTTTGCTTTCACTAACCTTTGTAGTTCTTAATAGTGGCATACTGCATACGGCTTTACCTACTTCAGTCTCTTCCCATTCTTCACGGCTTCTAATTACACACCCGCTTGCCCCACAATCAAAACAAAATTCTTCCAAATCAGTCCCATTATATTGTGCTGCTATATCACTAATTATAGGTCTATCCGCTTTTATCGAACTCATAGTGAATTCTTCAGGTTTTTTATCGGTTTTTAATGCCGCAACTAGTTTTGCCTTTTGACTTTCATAATACACATGGAAAGAAAATTTACGATTATCCTTTGTATTATATTTGTAAAAAGAACCGTTTAGTGCGTTATTTACATTAAAACAAGAATTAAAACGTTGTAAATTGAAAGCGTCTTCATTTGTTGCTTCCATATATAATCTAATAGCCTGCATTCCCGCAAAAGATATGTCACAATAAACTATGGGTTCGGCATCACAACCACCCCTTAATTTGCCGATTTCGGACGCTATGACACCACAAGCTGCTAAAGCAGCTGCCGTGGGAGGGGTCTGTAAAACTTTTTCATCTTTAAATAATTTATTTACACCACGCAAACGGATTATATCCAATATTGGTTTATATTTAGGAAATGAATTATTCTTAAAACAAGCTTTCACCATTTGCCCTTTGCGTTTACCATTTACACAAAAAACTGTAGGAATAGTTTCATTTATATCAACAATATCTTTCAATGCTTCATAACAAATCTGACTTTGTATTGCCTTTTTTACAAGTATGTTTTCTACTTTTTTACTCATATTATTATCTCCTTATTAAAAATATTTTATAGTATTATTATACCACTTCTGAATATTGTTATCAATATTCGAATAATTTATAATTATAAATAATTTTGTAATAAATAAAACAAAAAAAGCAATTATTTAAAAAAAATATAATTTAAGGCTTTTAAACAAAATTACTTAAAAAGTATAATCTTTGGATTTCCTATAATATTTCTTGAACTCTACCGACTTGCCCATCACTTAGCATAACTTTTATCCCATGCGGATGAAATGCACTATTAGTAAGCAATTTTGCTACCACACCCTCGGTTAATTTACCTGTACTTTGGTCAGCTTTTAATACTATTTTTACTTTCATACCTACTTTTAATTCATCTCCATTTTGTCCTGTCATTATTTCTCCTTTTATTTTGAAAATTATTGTGTCTATTTGTTATTATGTTATATTTTAAAAATTGCTAAAATACCCAATACATAACTTTCATTATAAAATTATTGTAGCATTATATAATTTTTATTTCAACTATATTATTTCATTGATAAACACTAATGGAAATATAAAAAAGCAACAATTAATTTTTATAATAGTATAGATTATGCATTTACTTTGTGTTACCATATAAATATACGAGGTGATTATGAAAAAAATTAGTTTTATAATACTAGTAATTGTAATTTTATTTGGTAGCTTTTGCTTAGTTTCTTGCTCAAGTACGAATAATCTTATCGATGATGTAGAAAAAATTGAAAAAATTACAATAACTAACAAAACTACGAATGAAGTAGTAGAAATTACGGACGCAACGGAAATAAACAATTTGGGTAATGATTTACGAGCAACTGTACAAAGCAAGGATTTTCAAGAAAAATGGAATAGTATGGGTTCTAAAATTACTTATACTTATAATTATTCCATTCTCATTAATATGAAAAAATCGTTATTCAAAAAAGCATATAGCTATAGTATTACTATTGGAAGAATACCCGATAGTGGCAAACCTAGTGATGAAGACAAAACCTTTGCACGAAGAGATACTAAGTATGGTTCGGTTTCTTTATCAACAATAGATTATTTGAACAAACTTTTTATCTAAATTAATAGAACAATAAATAAAAAATCACCCTTATCCTGGGGTGATTTTTTACAAAACTAATATTAATAATTTGACAAATCTCTACTTTTATAATTGTAGATATTCATCATAAGTAGTTAATTTATCTATTTTTCCTTCTGGAACAAACTCAATTATTCGGTTTGCAATCGAATTAACAAATTGATGGTCATGAGAGAAAAACAATATTACTCCCTTGAAATCTATCATACCATTGTTTACTGCGGTAATTGATTCTAGGTCAAGATGGTTTGTTGGTTGATTTACTACTAGCACATTTGCACCTTTCATCATCATTCGTGCCAACATACAACGAACTTTCTCGCCACCTGAAAGTACCTTTACTTGTTTGAAAACATCATCATTCGAAAACAACATTCTACCTAAAAAACCTCTTAGATAAATTTCGTTCTTATCTTTAGAGTATTGTTGTATCCAATGAAGCATATTCATATTACTTTTATTAAAATATTTTGTGTTATCCTTTGGAAAATAAGACTGCGAAGTAGTTATTCCCCATTTATAAGTACCACTATCAGGCTCCATTTCGCCCATAATTATTTTGAAAAATGTAGTAACAGCAATTTCATCACCTACAAATGCTATTTTTTCGTCTTTATTTACTACAAAAGATATATTATTAAGCACTTTTACACCATCTATTGTCTTAGATAAATTATCAACAGTAAAAATTTCTTTACCTATATCTCTATCCATTTGAAAACCTACAAACGGGCTTTTGCGTGATGAGGCGGGCATATCATCGAAAGTTAATTTTTCAAGTAATTTCTTTCTTGATGTAGCTTGTCTTGCCTTAGATTTATTCGCTGAAAACCTTGCAATAAAGTTTTGTAAATCTTTTGCCTTATCTTCATTTTTCTTATTTTCGTTCTTTTTCAATCTTTGAATAAGTTGACTTGATTCATACCAAAAATCATAATTGCCTACATAAACTTTTACCTCTTTATAATCAATATCAACTATATGCGTGCAAACAGTATTTAAAAAATGCCTATCATGAGATACAACAATAACAGTACCAACATAATCCATTATAAAATCTTCTAGCCAATAAACTGACTTAATATCCAAATTGTTAGTAGGCTCATCAAGAAGAATGATATCAGGTTTACCAAAAAGTGCCTGTGCAAGTAAAACCTTTACTTTCTCATTACCTGTAAGCGATTTCATAGAAGCTTCCAAATGACCTACTTCAAATCCAAGACCTTGGATAAGTATAGACGCATCGGATTCTGCTTCCCAACCGTTTAACTCAGCAAACCTTTCTTCAAGCTCTGCCGCTAAATTTCCATCTTCTAAAGTGAAATCCTCTTTAGCGTAAAGTACTTCTTTATCTTTCATTATTTTATATAATTCTGGATTTCCCAACATAATAGTATCAAGAACACTATACTCATCATAAGCATACTGGTCTTGTTTTAATTCAGATAAACGCATACCTTTTTTTATACAAACATCACCGGTAGATGAATCTAAATCTCCCGATAAAATCCTCAAAAATGTGGATTTACCTGCACCATTAGCACCGATAATACCATAACAGTTCCCTGCTGAAAATCTAATATTGACATCGGAAAACAAATTTGTTCCGTTAAAATTCAAACTTACATTATTTAATGTTATCAACCTTTCCTCCATAATAGAAATTAATATTTAGTGAAATAAAATTATATCAGGAAAATGTAAAATAACAAATATAATGAGTATATTTAATTTTTACCATATTGACATAAAATTTTGATTTTTTTCATAAAAACCTTATTTCAATCAATATTATACAATTTTAATCATCTTGTGTAAAGTAATATACAACATAATTCAATAGTATTATTTATTATGAACTAAATTCTATTTTCTCAAGTGTTTTTATTTATTATAAATTTTCTGCATTTTCATATAATTTATCTATTTCATTTTTTGGAATAGTCTTAGATAAAATAAATGCAATAATTAATATTCCCGGTATGTCTATTAATAACCTAGTGAATGCAAATTTTGCTCCAAGCGATGCAATCTCGAATAAAAGCATAGGTATTTTAGTAGTTGACCAAGCTCCAATAAAAACTAGTATATTACTGAATTTAACACCTTTTCTCATAAATACAGCGGCTATAGGAAATGCTCCATAAAGTGGACCTGCTGCCGCAGAACCTAGTAATAAAGCTAAAACTACGCCCTTTAGTCCAGAACCTTCACCCATATATTTTATCATAGTATCCTTTGGTACCCATACATCTAATAAGCCCAAAAGAATAAAAATTGGGGGAATTACAAGTAGCATTTCTTTCAAGGAAAAGAATGTAACATTTAATGCTTTCATACCAAGTTCGTGATTAATAATAATAAACACACCGAATGCTATTATTACTACAATTAAACCAATATATCTTTTTAATGTTTTTTTGAATGTTCCCATAATTTATACCACCACTCCTATAATAAACGCAACCAAGAAAGAAAATACAAATGCTATAGAATTTCTTGCTATAGTTGTTTTTTTACCAAAATATTTTATTTCTACCGGTATGGTAACAACACCTACCATCATAAGAGTGGAAATAAAAGCTCCAATTTGCATATAACCTGCCCCACCTTGCAACAACAATGCTGCAGTCGGGAAAGCTACAAATCCTGGTATTAAGGTAATTGCCCCGACAACAGCGGCAAGCAATACGCCTAACCAACCAGAGTCAGAACCTATAATTTTTGATATTAGTTCAGGGTCTAAAATTGACAACAAAACTCCAACTATAATAATAACTATAAGAAATTGCGGAAGTATATTTTCAAATGCCTTCCAAGCCTTTTTTAAAGCCTTCTTTGTTTTTTTTCTACTCTTTATTAAAGAGATTATTAATAATACTGCTGTGATAGCATATAAAATTATTGTGCTTATATCCATTTTACTCCTACTTTATCTTTAGTTTTTATCCACTTCTATCTACTATAATGGTAAATGTGTGTTAATTGCAAGCATTTAAGAATAAATTATATTCTTTTATATTTATTATCTGCTTATATATAAAGAATATTCCGTAAAAACTATGCTAAAAGTAATCATAAAAACAGTATCATATTTGTGTATAATTCTTGACTAAGTATAAAATAGTAAAAAAAATTATTTGTAATTATAATAAAAAACGCCCTAAAAAAGGGCGTAATTTGTTTTATCTTTTAATTATTAATATAATTATATAGTTTTCACATCAATTTCATCAAATATAACGGTTTCAGCCCAAGAATGAAACTTTTCATTAAATTCATCTGTATTTTTAGTATCACAAGCAAATTGAACTAACCAAAAACCATCATTCGCTTTATGACAAGTAGCTAAATAATAAAAATCTTTTTCTTCTACGTTTTTAGTATAATTAAAATATGCATATTTTTCACTTTCACTCAACTTAATAACAGCATCCAATTTATTAGTATTGGCTACTAGTTCTGCATAATCATATACAGTGGATTCTGATTTGAAATCTATGCTGCTTAAATCCGTAAAAGATTCTTTTAATGCCACAAAAATTTTATCTTGACTTTCTAAATAATAAGTTGCTGAAAGCAATTCCTTTTCATAAAATCCATCTTCCATTGTTATTGATAATCCATTACTAGTGTACGTTTTTTGTTCTTTTTCGGTATCCTTGCCACCTAGTAAGTCACAACCACTTAAACAACACATAAATAACATTGCGAATATAAGCAATGTCGCTACAAAACTTGTTTTCTTCATAATATCTCCCTTTTATATATGCTCATTTCATATATATTTATAAGATAACATAATACAAAAATAATTGCAATATTTTGAGTAAAATAATTATAAAATTTCTTAAATTTTTATATAAAAAATATTCTGTTTTTTTGTTTATAAAAAAAAATAAATTATTTATGCAAAGAATATTGACAGCGGATAAATTCAGGAATATAATGTCTTTACTAAATTAAAAAACCTATTTTTATTTATAGGTATATGGAGAAAGAATTATGGAAAAGATTGAAAAGATTGAGACAGAGCCTGGGCCTAAAATTGGCATCATTTACAATGCCAAAAAGGGAATTAAAACGGATTTAATTGATAATGAAGCTGAATTTGACAGTATCAATACAGTTTACGCCATAGCGGCAGCATTAGAAAAATACGGTTTTCAAACTGCTTTAATCGAAGCAGACAAGAACATTTTCAAAAAATTAGAAGAAACAAAAATTGATTTAGCATTTAATATTGCTGAAGGAATAGGTGGAAGAGGGCGAGAAGCCATTGTACCATCCATTCTAGAAATGTATGGGATTCCATATTCTGGTTCTGATGCAACTACTCTTTCTATTGCGTTAGATAAAGCCTTAACAAAAAAGTTATTATCGTCTTATGGAATTGTGGTTGCAAAAAGTGTAACTACTAAAAATGGCGAATTACCTCAAAAAATATATCTACAATACCCTGTTATCGTAAAACCTAATGCAGAAGGGTCTAGTAAAGGTATTGTCGATAAATGTGTAGTTGAAAATGAAATTGAATTGCGTGAATTATGTACAAATTTATATAACGCCTATCACATTGAATTTTTAGCAGAAGAATTTATTCGCGGAAGAGAGTTTACAATAGGGATTTTCAAAAACGGCAAAGAAGCAAAAGTTTTAGAGCCTATGGAAATTGCTTTCAAAAATGTAGAAAATGATGGCTACAATGTTTACAACTTCAAAGTAAAACAAAACTGCTTTGAATATTTGGATTATATTTGTCCCGCAAAAATTAATAATAAAATAAGAACTATTCTAAAAAAGAATGCACAAAAAATATATGATGTTTTAGATTGCAAAGATTTTGCTAGAGTTGATTTTATTTTATCCGATGATGAAATTTGTTATTTCCTAGAAGTCAATCCGTTACCAGGATTAACTCCGGATTATAGTGATTTAGTTATGATAGCTAAAGCTTGTGGCATCGAATATGATGAATTAATATTTGAAATTGCCAATTCAGCATTAAAAAGACACAATATTTCTGGGGGTATTAATTAATATGAACAACTATTATTGTAATACACCTCCTGAAAAATGGAATGATTGGAAATGGCAACTTGCCAACAAAATTGATAATGTTGAAAAACTTAGTAAGGTTCTAACATTAACTGAAAAAGAAAAAGAAGATATAAAAAACTGTTTAGACAGGTTTCGTATGTCAATAACACCTTATTATGCATCTTTAATTGACCCTAACGACCCTAAAGACCCTATAAAAATGCAATCAGTTCCTTCTATTGCAGAAATGGACGATAACGATAATGATATGGACGACCCGCTTAATGAAATAGGCGACAGTCCTGTCCCTAATATTGTGCATAGATATCCGGACAGAGTACTTTTCTTAATTACTTTGCGTTGCTCAATGTATTGTCGTCATTGTACAAGAAGAAGAGTAGTTGGCGAAAAAGATGGAATAATTTCAGAAAACGAATTAAAAATTGCAATTGATTACATTAGAAAACACACCGAAATAAGAGATGTATTAATTTCAGGTGGTGACCCTTTTGTAATGGGAACGGCTAAGTTGGAACATATTATCGCAAGTATAAGGGAAATAAGTCACGTTGATATTATTAGAATAGGAACTCGTGTTCCGGTAGTTATGCCAATGCGAATTACTGATGAATTAATGGATATGTTGAAAAAATACCAACCCATTTGGATAAATACACATTTTAACCACGTAAAAGAACTTACACCTGAAGCAGAAGTTGCCTGCCAAAAAATAGTGAACGCAGGTATTCCTTTAGGCAATCAAAATGTTTTGTTACGGGGTATAAATGATTCTACAAAAACAATAAAAGATTTAATGTTAAAATTGGTTCATAATAGAGTTCGCCCGTACTATATGTACCAATGTGATTTATCAAAAGGTATTGGGCATTTTAGAACAAATGTAGATACCGGTGTAAAAATCATTCACGAATTAACAGGGTTTATATCGGGCTATGCTGTACCAAGGTTTGTTATTGACGCCCCTGCTGGTGGTGGAAAAATACCTATAAATTACAATTATGTCATTTCAAAAGATGATAAAGAAGTAGTTATGGAAAATTATATGGGTAAAACATTTTATTATCCACAACCTGAAAAATAAATATACACCTATTATTTTATAAAAACACAATTAAAAAGCTTATTCGATTATTCGAATAAGCTTTTTTGATAAATAAATATATTTTATAAAATTGATAGACTTAAAAATCTAAAAGTACTATCATAATAGTATAGGGGAATAAATTTTTTAATATTTTGCACATACTTAAAATTAGATGTTTTGTGTGTTTTTTAGAAAATGCTATAATTTATTCAAAAGAAAAATTAAGGAGATTTTATTATGATTGTAAAAGTATCAGATAAGAAACAACTAAAGAATTTCTTATATTATATAACTGACTTATATAAAGATTGTGAAAATTATGTTTTTCCTGTTTTTGCTTCTTTGAAAAAAGAAGTAGGTCAAATAGTGCTTGTTGATAAAACATACACCGCAATTTTATGTATTAAAGATGATAAAATTGTAGGAAGATTACTTTATACAATAGGCGATAGTAAGCAAAAAAATGGCAAAATAGGATATTTCTCTTATTTTGACTGTATAAATGATGAAACCGTTGCTAAAGAGTTATTTGACTTTATGGAAAATGACCTAAAAACTAAAGTTACTTATATAGAGGGTACATTTTCACCTTTTGATTCTGACACAAGACGAGGGGTTTTGGTAAAAGGCTACGACAAACCTCACACTATTTTGACTAGCTATAATTATGATTATTATGAAAAATTATTAATTAGCTGTGGTTATGCAAAAGCCTATGATACATTTACATTTAGTATCCCTTTTACTGACAAAAATTTCAAATTAACAAAATTAGTTGGCGAAAGTGTTACAAAGCATTTTGATATAAGAGTGGATAGTTTGGATTTCAAAAATTTGGATAGAGATATCAAAGATGTGCATAACATACTTTCTCAAGCAACTACGGAAGCTAACTATCAAGAAGCACCATCATTACAAATTATTCAGGATTTTGCCAAAAATGTTAAACATATAATAAATCCTAATTTTGTAAAGATAGCAAGAGAAAATGGCACAAACAAACCTATTGGCTTTTGTCTTACATTACCTGATTTTAATCAAATATTAGCAAAAACTAAAGGAAAGATAAACCCTTTTCTTTTTCTAACTGGTAAAAATAAAATAGATTCAGTTCGTGGTGTACTTCAATATGTAATTCCCGAATATCAAAAAACTGGTTTATTAATATTAATATACAACAAAACTTATGAAGAATTTCTAAAATACAATATCAAAACTTTTGAGGGCGGAACTATCTTAGAAAATAATAAAAATGCGTGGAGTTATATAATTAAATTAGGTGGAGAACTTACTAAAATATATAGAATTTTTGGAAAGGATATAATATAATATGGCAATTTTACAAATAATAATTATTCTTATTGTTCCTCTTTTATTGATAAAATTCCGTAATTGGAAAGGTATCAAATTTATTGGTGCTATCGGTGCTTCGTACCTTATCGGTATAATAATTGCACTAACTGTTTATTTTATAAGAAAATCAGGGGCAAATATTGCAATAAACACTGATATATGCGAAATAGGAAGTTACTTAGCTATTAGTATTGCTATCCCACTATTGCTATTTAATACGGATTTTAAAGCACTAAAGAGTTTGTCTAAAAAAACCCTAACTTCATTCGGCATATTAATTGTTTCAGTAGTTATTGTTTCACTAATTTCATTTTTCACTTTTAGGAATGCAATAGCAAACAACGGGAAATTGGCAGGTATGGCAATAGGACTTTATACCGGCGGAACACCTAATCTAAATGCAATAGGCAGTATTTTGGGTGTACAAAGTTCTATTATTGCACTAGCTAATATTTCAGATATGGTTATTGGTGCTATATTTTATTTGTTTCTACTAACTATTTGCAAACCTATTTTGAAAAAGTTTCTTAAATCGCCCTCACTTGATAAATATTATCAAGGAAGTGAAAATGTAAAAAATGTTGATATGTTAGAAAGTAAAGGCATTAAAAAGCTACCTCTTATTAGAAATTTACTAATAGCACTAGTTATTGCCATAATTGGGGCAGGAATTGGCTATTTAATTTGGTTTTTACGAGGTGCGGAAGATGGAAAAATGCTAGACAACATAGTCCCTAGTATAATGATAACTTCTACTATTTTAGGCTTAGTCGGTTCTTTTAATAAAAAAATAAGGGAAGTTAAGGGAAATAATTTACTTGGGCATTACTTAATTATCGTTTTTTCTATAGCAATAGCTATGTCTATAAATATAGGTAGCTTAAGTACTGCTTCTTTATATATATTCCTTGAATTTACCTTCATAACTATAGTCGCTTTTTTCTTGCACATAATTTTAAGCAAGATTTTCAAAATAGATGTAGATTGCGCTATGGTAACCTTAACTGCCGGTCTATATGGACCTGCTTTTATACCCGCCATAACTACACAATTAAAGAATGACAATCTTACTTCAGTCGGACTTATCTGCGGTTCTCTAGGTTATGCAATCGGCACTTTCCTTGGTTCTGGAATCGGGTTTTTACTAATGCTAATATAAAAAAACATTTTTTTGTTTTTCAACAACTACCATTCCTACTTTTCAGGATAATTACAATATATATAACTTAAATAAGGACAAAGTATTTTTGTCCTTACTTAAGTTTTGATATATCTACCATTCTAAATTATTTTTATAATAATTTGCTCTTGTTTCTATAAAATACCCCAAACCACCTCATAATATTCGTCACTTCCATCTTCTTTTTTATTCCAATTTACATTCCAACCTTCAGGCTTACTTTCAGTTTCACAATAAATTTCAATTATACTCGTGCATTCACTAAAGGCATTTTCACCTATAATAGTTACACTGTTTGGTATTGTTATACTAATTATACCACACCATTCAAATGCATATGCGCCTATACTTGTTACACTATTTGGTATTGTTATACTTGATAAATTCATACATCCGCTAAAAGCACCTAATCCTATACTTGTTACACTATTTGGTATTGTTATACTTGACAAATTCATACATCCGCTAAAAGCACTTATACCTATACTTGTTACACTATTTGGTATTATTATGCTTGTCAAACTTGAGCAAAGGAAAGCTCCATTTCCTATTTGTGTTATACTGTTTGGTATTGTTATTTTTTTCAAATCTTGACAATTGTAAAATGAGCCCATTCCTATTTCCGTTACTGTATCTGGTATAATATATTCGCCACCCGTGCCAATAAATTTTATCAATTTTAAATAATCTTTAGTAAAGTATGCATCTCCATTTATTACATAATTTCCTTCAATAATATTATCAAAAGACATATAGTTTGATATGATGATATTACTTTCTTCAAACTGTGAAAATAAAATAACTTGTTCTCCATTTACCATATACATGGAATTTAACAAACTAATTGCATCATTTATGTCAGTATCTTCGCTACATTCTACAGCATATATTGAATCAACGCTTATCAAAACTTTGTCAGCTATATTTAAGGAATTTAGAGATGATTGCTTGGCTGGTATTACTTTTATTCCATCAACTTCAAAAATTGCTGTATATTCACTAGCTTTTTCTTCCCATAAAACATCTAATTCTGACTCTATATATTTTTCAATAATAAATGTAAATTCTCCAGTCTCATTATAACCACCCAAAGCTAATTTGATATAGTAAACTTCACCTAATGTCAATGAGCACTCTATCATAAAATTGTTATTATATATTTTAATATCTCCTTCATCTTCACTTAATAAAATAAATTCACTACCATAAAGATATCCGTTAGTTACTTTATCTCCATTTGTTTGAATTCTAAAAGTACAAGATTCAGTAGGAATAAACTTATAATATACACATTGTTTTTCTTGAATTATTGATATATCGTAAGATATATTTTCTTCTGAAATATATGCAGTTTCAAAGCTTTCCCCATTACAAATTGGTTCGCCACTCCATTTTGCATAAAGAGTTGTGTTTGTTTTGCTGCTATACGGAAAAACTACTGGTTCTCCATCAAAATTAGCATTGTCATACCAACCTGCGAAATACATATCTTCTTTAAATGTTATTGGTTCTTGAACTACAGATACTGCTATTATATCTTTTACAAGACTCCCATCATTTGTTATAAAATTATAAGTACGTTCAGTTCCATCATACCCCCAAACTACTCCAATATAAACAATTTTATCAGTATAACAATCATTTTTATTCCAATCTAATTCCCATTCCGTAGGTTTACTTACAGCTTCACAATAAATTACTGTTAAATTAAAACATCCATTAAATGCACCACCGCCTATACTTGTTACACTATTAGGAATTGTTATACTTTCTAAGCTATGACAATGATAAAATGCACAACTGCCTATATTTGTTATACTATTAGGAATTATTATACTATTTAAGCTATGACAATAAGAAAATGCACCACCGCCTATATTTGTTATACTATTAGGAATTATTATACTTGTTAGTCTATTACAATCATTAAATACACCATTTCCTATGCTTGTTACGCTATCTGGTAATGTTATATTTGTTAAAAAATAACAATCACTCAATGCATAATCTCCTATACTTGTTACATTATTAGGAATTGTTATATTTGTTAGTCCACTACAACCCATAAATATATAGTCCTCAATTCTTGTTATACCATTAGGAATTGTTATATTTGTTAGTCCTGTACAATTCTTGAATACACCATTTCCTATGCTTGTCACACTATTAGGAATTGTTATACTT
>JBAXZI010000033.1:0-18368 GCA_041670385.1 Clostridia bacterium
CCCCAATATATTTTTATCCAATTTGTCCAACATCATTGACAAACCAACACATGTAATTTGCTTGCTATTATTTTATTTGTATGTTATAATAATATAGTTGAGTGATTGCGAAAGTAATCACTTTTTTTATTGCAATAAAAAAGACTGCCTATTTCAAGCAGTCTTTAATTTTTTTTATCTATATATAGTATAACGATTACATCCAATAGGTTTTGTTTTCGCCCATACTAGAAAGTCCTGACACATCATACTTTTTGCCGTCATAATCTTTGATATAACCTTCATATCTTCCGAATGGTGCGTGATAAATTGCTTTTACCAAGCCACCGTTTAGATTCATTCTGAAACTACCTTCCAAAATAAGTTTTACATTTACCATATCAAATTCATCTTTAGCTATCCAAGCACCATCTTCAAAAGTAAAGTTAACTGGTGGAAGTGGATAAGATACACCCTCTAACCACAACAAATTTTCGTTGTAATTCGTAGGGTCAATAGATTGATTTTGAGTAAGGTTAAAAGCTATTGCTTGATTTTTGCCGTCAATATCTTTTCTACCCATACCTGTTATCCAATAATAGTGCATTTTGTATGGATAATATCCTTTATGGTCATCAATAATAGCTACTGTTCTTTCGTTAGCAATAATTTCTCTATCGCCAATAGTAAATTTACCTTTGGTTACTTTGAAAAATTCTTTATGTGAATAAAGAGCTTGATTTATTCCAAAAGGTATACTAACTACCGATGGTGTAGATATACTTTCTATATCAATTTCTATTTGACAATCGCCTAATTTTTTATCACTTGCATTACCTTCAAAATGTACTTTACCATCTTCAAAATGGTTTTCAAATTTTAGTGAAATTTTATTAGGGATATCCAAACTTTTTGTACTGTTAATAAGTGAATTGTGATTTTTGATTTTACTAGTTGAAATAAAAGTTTGCCAAGCTACAGCTTTTTTTGTAGCGTTATCATAAAACATAATTATGTTAAATGCCACAAAACCTAAATTATAAACAGCACTTACTACAAAGCCTTCATCAAAAGCTACTTCTATAGCCTCCCAATCTTTCATATGTTTTAATTTACACATATTAAATAAAGGGTTACTAAATGGTTTTTTTGCTAAATCCATATTAATTTTATTGATAGGTCCATCGAATGTTCCAAATACAAACTTGCCATTTTCGTCAACCAAACTATCTGGTGGAGTTACTGGTATTCTGTTTTTCGATATAAAATCAGGATAATTGATATTTTCCATATTTTTTTTCTCCTTAAATAAATATATTATTACTATATTATATTATAGTTAATTTGTTTACCTTTTGTCAATACCAAACTACATATTTTTTAGGTTTTTTTTCTGGTTTTTAATTAAAAAATAACTATTTTTTAATGATTAATTATGCTTTTAATAAATTTTATAGACATTCTTATTGACAAATCTTAAGTTAAAATGATATTATATTTTTAGAACAAAAGGGAGTAATTTTAATGTGTTTATCAACATCACGAAGGAAACTTCTGGTAACACAACCTTAATTTTATATTTTAAGGGAATAAGACTTTTGGGAACATTCAATGTATAATTGTATATTCTTTGGAGTTTTGTTGTCTATTTTACTAAAAGTTAAATATTTTTCCATTGATTATACTATTTATAAAATGTTAATAAATATCTAAAAGGAGTATTATGGAATTCTACAGTAAAAAACTCGATGAAGTTTTTACAAATTTTGATTCTAATAAAGACGGTCTTACTTCACAAGAAGCCGTTTTGCGTTTAGAAAAAAATGGTAAAAATGCTTTATCACAAGCGAAAAAGAAATCAATGGCGACCAAATTTTTCGCACAATTTAAAGATGTTATGATTATTGTGCTTATCGCTGCCGCAATAATTAGTGCAGGGATTGCAATTTTCCAAAAGCAATATACCGAACTTATTGATAGCGGTCTTATTATGTTTATAGTTATTATAAATGCAGTAATAGGTTTGATACAAGAAAACAAAGCTGAAGCTGCTCTTGATGCACTTAAGAATATGAACAAACCATTTTCTAAAGTACTTAGAGACGGTAATATTATGCAAATAAAAAGTGAAGATATAGTAGTAGGCGATATAGTTCAACTTGATGCGGGGGATATTGTACCTGCTGACATTAGGCTTATTTCTTCTGCTTCTCTAAAAATTGAAGAAGCCGCACTAACGGGAGAATCTGTACCATCAGAAAAAAATAGTGATGATGAGGTTCAAGAAAAAGCACCATTAGGCGACCGTACTAATATGGCATATAGTAGTGGCGTAGTTAGTTATGGCAGAGGTCGTGGTGTTGTCGTTGCTAAAGGTATGGATACCGAAGTAGGCAACATTGCAAAAATGTTATCTAACACGGCAAACCAAACCACCCCTCTACAAAAACAACTTGGGAAAACCGCTAAAATATTAAGTGTAATTGTACTCGTTATTGCTTTAGTAATTTTTGCTGCATCATTAATAAGACATACAGAACTTATTGAAGCATTTCTAACCGCTGTAGCTATTGCTGTAGCCGCAATTCCTGAAGGTTTACCTGCTGTAGTTACTATTGTACTTGCTATAGGCGTACAAAAAATGTCAAAGAGAAACGCTGTTATCCGCAACTTGCCCGCTGTAGAAACTTTGGGTTGTTGTGATGTAATTTGTAGTGATAAAACTGGTACTCTAACTCTTAATCAAATGACTGTTAAAAAAGTCTTTACAATTAATGATGGACTTGCTTCATCAGAAGATTATAAAGACTCCCATTCCCAAAAATTACTTGTTCGGGCTATGTCACTATGTAATGATAGCATAGCAGATATTGAAGGTAAGCTTGTCGGCGACCCTACAGAAACCGCTCTTGTATATTTTGCTAATGACAAAGGCGTAAATTTTGATAGTTTAAATAATAAATGGGAAAGAATTGATGAAATTCCTTTTGATTCTATTCGCAAAAGAATGACCACCGTAAACAAAAATGGTACTGAAATTGTAGCACATATTAAAGGTGCTACCGATATGATGTTAAAACTTTGTACCCAAATTGTTGATGGCGAAAAAATAAGAAAAATTACGAAAGAAGATTTAGAAGTAATAAAAACTGCAAATAGCAATATGGCAACAGGTGCTTTGCGTGTACTTGGCGTAGCTGTAAAGATAGAAAATGTAGATGATATTAAAAATTTAGAAAAAGATATGATATTTGTTGGATTAGTCGGTATGATTGACCCACCTAGACCAGAAGTTATTGATGCTGTTAAGGTTTGTCGTAAAGCCGGTATGCGTCCTCTTATGATAACTGGTGACCATATTATTACCGCTAGTGCAATAGCCAAAGAAATCGGTATTTTGCGTGATGGCGACAAGGTTATGCTTGGTGCAGAAATTGATACCTATTCGGACGAAGAATTTGCAAAGATAATTAGAGATTATAGTGTGTTTGCTAGAGTTAGTCCCGAGAACAAAGTTCGTATCGTAAAAGCATATCAAAGTTTTGGCGATGTTGTCGCAATGACTGGCGATGGCGTTAATGATGCACCATCAATAAAAGAAGCTGATATAGGAATTGGTATGGGAATAACGGGTACCGATGTTTCTAAAGGTGCTGCCGATATGATTCTTGCTGATGACAACTTTGCTACCATAATAGGCGCTGTAGAAGAAGGAAGAAAAATATTTAGCAATATCAAAAAGGCAATTCAATTCTTACTATCTGCCAACATTGCTGAAGTACTTTGCTTGTTTATAGCAACAATATTCTTAAATGTAAAGTTTCTTACCCCTGTTATGATACTTTGGGTAAATTTGGTAACAGATAGTTTACCTGCATTGGCATTAGGTATGGAAGAAGCCGAAGATGATATAATGAGTTATCCTCCTCGCAAATCAAAATCAAGTTTGTTTGCTGGGAAAATGGGCAAGGATATCTTTATTCAAGGATTTTTCCAAACTGCACTTGTTATGTTATCCTTCTGTTTAGGCAACTATGTTCTAGGGACAAACAATCACGCAGTAGCTATGACAATGGCATTCGTAAGTTTGTGTCTAATCCAATTATTCCATAGCTATAATATGAAATCACAAAACAATAGTATCCTAAATAAAAAACTATTTAATAATAAATGGCTTAATATAAGTTATTTCGTAGGTGTGCTTCTAATACTTTTAGTTGTTCTTATCCCACCAATAAGAATAGTATTTGATACTGCCGCACTAACTTGGGTAGAATGGTTAATCAGTATTGGCGTTGCATTTATGGTAGTTCCATTTGTAGAAATACAAAAACTTATAGAAAATGCAATAATTAAACACAAAGCTAAAAAATAGAAATTTTAACCAATAATATTAAAGACACTCTAAAAAAAAATAGAGTGTCTTTTTTTATTGACTTTAGTCTGTTATAATTTTATAATTAAAGAGATAAGGAACATTTTTAAACTATGAGAAAAAATATAATATTAACTTTATTATCAATAATTTTAGCAGGTTTTGTATTATTACTTATCTGCTTAGACCCCACATTCTATAGTGAGTTACCAATATTTGTAATTATAATATGGATATTTTGTACTCCTACTAGTTGTGTTTTCGTTTTTCAATGGTTAAAAAATAGAAATTTTTTAAATAATTTCCAACTTGGTTTATTTATAGGAGCATCTATAGGACTAGGTTCTATATTCTTAGTTTTTTTATTCGCACCTTTATTTATGGTATTATATTATATAGAGATAATAAGAAATTATAAAGCTAATAAATAAAATCCAATTAACAACTAATAAAAATACTAAAAGACTGCCTTAGCTTAGGTGGTCTATTTCTATTAGTTTTTAAATAATAAATAATTATTAATATAATGTATATTTACTTGACATTTATACACGCAATATCTATAATTGTGTATATATATTCATTGTGATGAATAAAGCAAGGAGATTTATGCATAAAATATTTATTGATGGAAGTGCTGGAACTACAGGCTTACGCATCAAACAGCGTTTACAACAAAGAAACGACATAGAATTGCTCGAATTACCCGAAGAACTACGAAAAAATGAAGTAGCTAGGACGGAAATTTCTAATGCAAGCGATTTGGTGTTTTTATGCCTTTCGGATAATATTGCAAAATTAGCAGTTCCCAACATAAACAGTAATGTAAAAATAATAGACGCATCTACTGCACATCGTTGCTTAGATAATTGGGTTTATGGTATGCCCGAACTTTGCAACGAACAACGCAACAAAATCCGTAATGCAAAACGCGTAGCCAACTGTGGTTGCCACGCAACAGGTTTTATTGCGCTAGTTAGACCGCTTATCAAAAAAGGAATAATAAGTAAAGACTATCCTATTGTAGCCCATTCAATTACAGGTTATAGCGGTGGTGGCAAAAAAATGATTGCGGATTATGAGAATACTAACCGCTCTTTTTATTACAATAGTCCGTGCCAATATGCACTGTTACAAGACCACAAACATATTGTGGAAATGCAAAAATATTCTCTATTGGACAACTTGCCCTCTTTCCAACCTATTGTTGCAGACTTTTATAGTGGAATGAGCGTAACTGTACCGCTAAACAAAATTTTATTATCGCAATCAATAATAGCAAATGATTTATTGGAAATATATAAAGAATATTATCACGAAAGTGAATTAATTAATATAGAAAATAAACAAAACACGCAACTTCCTGCCAACAAATTAAGTGGATTTGACGATATGAAAATAAGTGCCTATGGTAAAGACAATTTTATCGTAAACGCTTGTTTTGATAATTTGGGAAAAGGAGCATCGGGCACAGCTATTCAAAATATGAACCTAATGCTTGACGTTGAAGAAACTACAGGATTGTTACTATCAGATAAGGAGAAATAGAAAATGGAAATGATAAAAAATTCAATTTGTGCACCAAAAGGTTTTACTGCTAGTGGAATACATTGTGGCATAAGATTGAACAAAAACAAAAAAGATTTAGCACTGATTGTATCAGATACTATTTGCAACGCTAGTGCAGTATACACTACAAATTTAGTACAAGGCGCACCTATTATAGTTACCAAAAATAACTTAAAAAATGGTAAAGCTCAAGCGATGATTTGTAATAGCGGTATAGCAAATACCTGTAATGCTGACGGGATAGAAGTAGCTACACAAATGTGCGAATTAGTAGAAAAGCATACCAATATAAAAGCAAATGATGTAATAGTTGCTTCTACTGGAGTAATTGGAAAACCACTACCAATACAAATTATTGCAAGTGGAATGGAAAAATTGGTAAGCAAATTAGATAATAATGCAAATAACACCGCACAAGCAATTATGACTACCGACACTCATTCTAAAGAGATTGCTATAAATTTTGAAATAGGTGGCGTAAACTGTTGTATCGGTGGAATTGCTAAAGGGTCGGGTATGATAAATCCCAATATGGCTACAATGCTAGTTTTCCTTACAACCGATGTAGCGATATCGACCGAAATGTTAGATATTGCTTTAAAACAAACAACTAATGACACATTTAATATGATTTCAGTAGACGGCGATACTTCCACAAACGATATGGTAAGCATATTAGCAAATGGCAAAGCGGGAAATAAAGAAATAACCGCAAAAGATGAGGATTTTACCAAATTTGCTGAAGCACTATTTTTTATTATGGAAAAATTATCTAAAGAAATAGCAAAAGATGGCGAAGGTGCAACCAAACTTATTACTTGCACAACGACCAATGCACCAACAAAAGAAATAGCTAGAAAGGTAGCAAAAAGTGTTATTTCCTCTTCACTATTAAAAGCAGCTATGTTCGGTGCTGATGCGAACTGGGGCAGAGTACTTTGTGCAATAGGCTATAGTGGTGTACAAGTAGATATTAATAAAATTGATGTGGCTTTTGCATCTAAGCAAGGCGAAATTCTTGTTTGCAAAAATGGCAAAGGCGTAGATTTTTCAGAAAAAATTGCAAAAAAAATATTACTTGAAAATGAAGTGATAATAAAAGTTAATCACAACAGCGGGAATTTTGAAGCGACCGCTTGGGGCTGTGATTTAACTTACGACTATGTGAAAATAAACGGTGATTATCGTTCTTAAGGAGATAAAATTATGGAACAAGCAGAAAAAAGAGCTAATATCCTAATTGAAGCACTACCATATATAAAAGAATATAATAAAAAAATAGTTGTTGTTAAGTACGGTGGCAACGCTATGGTAAATAAAGAATTAAAAATTGCTGTTATGGAAGATATAATTTTGTTACATTTAGTCGGCATAAAAGTTGTATTAGTCCACGGTGGCGGACCTGAAATTTCAAAAATGCTAGCAAAGCTTAATATAGAATCGGTGTTTTCTGACGGACTAAGAATAACAGATAAAGAAACAGTCAAAGTAGCACAAATGGTACTTGCCGGAACAGTAAATAAGGATTTAGTTGCATTAATCAATGCTAAAGGTGGCAATGCGTTAGGCTTGTCGGGAATTGATGGACATTTATTAAAAGTAGAATGTCTTAATGACAAATTAGGTTATGTCGGCAAAATAACCGAGTGCAATCCACAAATTGTACTAGATATACTTAATAACGGCTATATACCCGTTATATCATCTATCGGAACAAACTTAAAAGGTGAAGTTTTTAACATCAATGCTGACACAGTAGCCGCAGAAATTGCTAGTGCTATAAAAGCAGAAAGTTTGATTTTACTAACTGATACAAAAGGCATTTTGTCAAATAAAGATGATGAAAGTTCATTAATTGATACATTTTATGTAAAAGATATAGAAAATTATAAAAATGAGAAAATAATAGTAGGCGGAATGATACCAAAAGTTGAATGTTGCAAATACGCATTAGATAAGGGCGTTAACAAAACATTTATTATTGATGGCAGAGTTCCACACTCATTACTAATCGAAATACTAACCAATCAAGGTATTGGTACAATGTGTATAAAATAGAGGGAAAAAATGAAAAAAATAATTGAAAAAGATAAACAATTTATTGCAGGTACATATAATAGACAAAATAAAATATTTGTTAAAGGCAAGGGGTCAAAACTTTATGATGAACAAAATAATGAATACCTTGACTTTTCAGCAGGTATAGCAGTAAATACTTTTGGTTCGTGCGATAATGAATTTCAAAAAGCAGTAAAAAAACAATTGAGCAAGTTGCAACATATAAGCAATATTTATTATACCGAACCTCAAATTTTATTATCCGAACTTATTTGCAAAAAAACAGGTGCAAAAAAAGTGTTTTTTTCTAATAGCGGTGCGGAAGCAAACGAATGTGCAATAAAGGCTTGTCGCAAATATTCTTTTGACAAATACGGAAACGACCGTTATGAAATAATTACCTTAAAAAACAGTTTTCACGGAAGAACAATGGCAACACTAACAGCTACCGGACAAGATGATTATCACAAATATTTCAATCCGTTTTTAAAAGGTTTTTCTTATGTAGAAGCAAATAACATTGCGGAGATGAAAAAAGCAGTTACTTCTCACACCGCTGGCATTATGCTAGAAACAATACAAGGTGAAGGCGGTATCCTTGTGCTAAATGATGATTTTATAAAAGCAGTTGCCGTAATTGCGAAAGAAAATGATATTTTGCTTATTATTGATGAAGTTCAAACGGGCAATGGCAGAACGGGCAAATTATATTCTTATATGAATTATAATTTACAACCAGATATTATTACTACAGCAAAAGGGTTAGGTGGCGGACTTCCAATTGGTGCGACTATGTTTTTTGAAAAAACTGAAAATGTGCTTACTTTTGGCTCGCACGGTTCTACTTTTGGTGGCAATCCGGTAATTTGTAGTGGTGCATATAGTATTCTTTCTAGAATTGATGATGATTTATTAAAATCAGTTACGGAAAAAGGCAATTATATAATGGAAAAATTAACATCATACGGGGCAAAAACTTTTGGCAAAGGCTTGATGATTGGTTTTACAGTAGATAACAAAGACAACAAAACTATACAAAAAGAATGTTTGGATAACAAATTAGTAGTACTTACCGCACACGATAAAGTAAGACTACTACCACCGCTTAATGTGTCATATAAAGAAATTGATTCCGCACTTTTAATAATTAAAGAGTGCATTAATAACTAACACATCATAACTAATATTCTTGACAACTGAATAAAAATAAACTACTATTATTAAGGTTATTATAATAATAATAATAAAAGGAACGGTATCGAAGTGGTCATAACGGGGCGCACTCGAAATGCGTTAGCCATTAATTTGGCACGAGGGTTCGAATCCCTCCCGTTCCGCCATTAAGTAAAGGCACTCTCAAAAATATTGAGAGTGCCTTTACTAATTACGGGAGGGATTCGAACGGGCGTTAAGACAAAAAGCCCAGTGGTCTTTTAGTCCGCCCCGGCGTGATAGCAACGCAAGCTATGCTTGCGGAGTGACACAATTTATTGTGGCATTGCGGAGCGAATCCCGACCGCCTATTATAACGATACACTTTTCCCATTAGTATTAGCCTTTACTAATTACGGAAGGGATTCGAACGGGCGTTAAGACTAAAAGCCCAGTGGTCTTTTAGTCCGCCCCGGCGTGATAGCAACGCAAGCTATGCTTGCGAAGTGACACAATTTATTGTGGCATTGCGGAGCGAATCCCGACCGCCTATTATAACGATACACTTTTCCAATTGGTATTGGCCTTTACTAATTACGGGAGGGATTCGAACGGGTGTTAAGACTAAAAGCCCTCAACAAAAATCAAATATTTTTGTTCTTCGAAATTTATTATTTGTTCCCTTGCATTTGCAATGTTTTCTTGGTACAATATTAATTATAGAATTATAGTTAACTTGCGCTCTTAATTGGATAAATTATTGGCGTTAGAGGTTCTGCAATTTGTAATTTGGTGAAATAACATAAATTATAAAAAAAGTGAATACTCTATTAAACTAACTAAATGTTTTGAAGTTTTATCAAATAACTTATTGAAGTTAAAAAAAGATTAAAGGAGTTTAGATATTATGTATATAAATTCAAAAGAAAATAAGCTATCTCCATTATTAAAATATCCAGGCGGTAAAGACAAAGAGTTAATTCATATTTTACCAAACTTGCCTATAAATGCTGAAAACTATTATGAACCTTTCGTTGGTGGTGGCGCTGTATATTTTGCGTTAAATGCTACAAATTATTTTATAAATGATAAATCTTATGAATTAATGAGTTTATACAAATTGATTAAAGAAAAAAATACTAATTTTCTAAATAAAATTAGCCAAATTGACCATAATTGGGAAATACTTGGTCAAGTTGTAATTAAACATTATGAAGAGATTGCAAATGTTTATAACTTATATAAAAATAATCAAATAGATAAACAAAAATTATACGATGAGATATCTTCTTTTGTGTTTTGTAATGCAGAAGAATTCAATGGTTTGTTATCCCCTAATTTTAATGTTGGAATTCAAAATTTTGTTAATGAATTAGACAAAAGTTTTCGAAATAAAATCGTTCGTATGGTAGATATAGAAAAACAAAAGGGCAATTTATCAAAAGATGATTTTATCCATAACATAGAATGTGCGTTTAAATCTGCATTTTATATGCATTTTAGATATTTATATAATAATGCAGATGAATTAAATATTGATAAGTCGTTTTATATAGCTATCTATTTTTACATTAGAGAATTCTGTTACTCATCAATGTTTAGGTATAATAGCAATGGGAAATTTAATGTGCCTTATGGTGGAATTTCTTATAACAAGAAATCTTTAAATAAAAAATTGGATTATTTTGCAAGCCAAGAACTTATGGAACAGTTACAAAAAACTACTGTTTTTTGTGATGACTTTGAAGTTTTTTTGAAAGAACATAAGCCGAAAAATAATGACTTTATGTTCATTGACCCTCCTTATGATACTGAATTTAGTACTTACGCTCAAAATACATTTGGAAAATACGACCAAGAACGTTTGGCAAACTATTTAAAAACTCAGTGCGATTGCAATTTTATGTTAATAATTAAAAGTACAGATTATATTTTAAGTTTGTATTCAAATGGCGAAGTAATAAAGAATGGTAGAATTATAAAAATTAATAAATTTAATAAAAAATATATGGTTAGTTTTCAAAATAGAAATGATAAAGTAACAAAACATTTAGTTATTACAAATTATTAGACATCGAAGGAGAATAATTATGGCTATTTCTGAAAGTAGTCTTCACCCCTATATAAAAGGCTTAGTAGAAGAAAGTGGTAAACTTACTGTAACGGACTTAAATAAGTATTTAAGAGATATTTTAGTTCTTGATTCTAATGATTTAACAATACTTACTGGCAGAAATGACGACAAGTTCTCTCAAATAGTTAGAAATGTAGTAGCTCACGCACCTGACGGCATTTCAAACAAAAATGGTTACATAATTGATAAAACAAAAAAGCCAGCTGTCTTTTATGCAAAAGAGTTTAATATAGCTAATTTAACCGAAACCAAAATATCTAATTCAACTATAAAGGAAAGACGTGATAGAAAACGCAAGTTTACTGCAAGAAAAATTGATTTTAAGACTATTAATAATGAAAATTCCGCTTTAGGTGATGCTGGAGAAAATTTTGCATTAGAATGGGAACGCAAAAGGTTAAAAGATCTAAATGTTTCTTTTGACATTATGGATGAAGTTATCCATTTTTCTAGAAAATATGGTGATGGAGCAGGATATGATATCCTTTCAAGAAAGGATAATAATTATGAGCTTTTATATATTGAAGTTAAAACAACAAAAAGTGGCTTAAATACTCCTTTTTATATGTCCGAAAATGAAAAATTATTTATGGACATATATAAAGAAAATACTTTGATTTATCGAGTCTACAATTATAACCACGAAACGAATGTAGGAGAAATAGAAATTATTACACAGTCACTTCTAGAAAATGAGTACATATTTAATCCAATTACATATAAAGTTTCAAAGAAATAATAATTAGTTAAATTACTTATTACGAAAGACAATAAAAAAACCTATTAATTAATAGGTTTTTATTTTTTTATATTTGAAAAATTGATAAATGTTTTCAATTAGTAATAGGAAAGAAAAGATAAATAATTAGTTCCCCTTCCTATATACTAATCACCCCTCATCTATAGATTACTCATAATGCAATATATAGTATTTATATTATAGCAAGTACAGTACTATCTGTAAACCCCTTTTTTATATATTTTTTTACAAAAATATTTATATTAATTTATATACAAGTCGTTATTATGTCATTTTTTTGTTATTTTCGAATAATATCAACATAATTTACTTAATATTTTAATTGTAAATTTTTTCTAATATTATACACATTTGCACATTTGACAAAAATACATAATTCAATCATAATAGAAATATAATATTAGTTGAAATAAGGTTTTTTGTAACATAATAATTATGTAAACAAATATTAAGGAGAATAAAATTGAGTAAAGTAAGTATTGTGGAATGTAAAACATATGATTTTGAAGAAGTAAAAAGAGCAATTAGTATTGCGGTAAGCAATTCCGACTTTCCCGATATAACGGGAAAAATTGTATTGATAAAACCTAATATACTATCAGATGCCCCACCCGAAAAATGTGTTACTACACACCCTATGGTATTAAAGGCGGTTATTCAAATGGTCAAAGAAAAAGGTGCAAAAAAGGTTTTAGTTGGGGATTCACCCGCAATAGAAAATAGAGGTTTCAAACCTAATGGAAGCAAAATTTATCAAATTTGCGAAGAAGAAAATGTAGAATGGGTGGATTTTACCATAGACCCGATTACCAAAACACTACCAATTGTTAATCATAAAGTAACCATCGCAAAAATTATTGATGAAGTGGACTTATGTATAAGCGTAGCAAAATTCAAAACACACGAATTTATGTATTCTACAGGTGCTATGAAAAATATGTTTGGTCTTATGCCAAGTAGAAAGAAAAGTGCACAACACGTTCGTCATCCTTCAAGAGTTTCGTTTGCACAATTTATTACTGGTATAGTAAGTATATCAAAAGTGGAATATGCTATTATGGACGCAGTTATTGGAATGGAAGGTCCAGGTCCGGGTAATGGTTATCCTCGTGAGGTAGGTAAAATAATAGCAGGTAATGACCCGTTAGCTGTCGATATCGCACAAGCAATAATAATGGGATATGACCCGATAAAAATACCAATTATAAAATGCGGATTAGAAAATCACATAACAAGTATTGCAAAAATTGAAGATGTCGAATATCCTTTATTTAACGCAAATGATTTAATAATAAAGGATTATAAAAGAATTGGGAAAAATACCTCTTCAAATGTTGATGAAGATGAAGAAACTGAATATAAAAAGCGTCCCGCACCAAAATTTGACGACGATATTTGCATACATTGTCTAAAATGTATCAATATTTGCCCTGCAAACGCTTTATCTCTTATCGATGGAAAAGTAACTATTAATGAAGATAAATGTATCCGCTGTTATTGCTGTCACGAGGTATGTCCTGTAAATGCAATAACTATAAAACATTAATTAATCTATTAATCTATTTAACAGTTTGACACAACCTACCATTTTGATATATTATAAAAGACAATATGGTAGATACAAATATAAACTTAAACAAAATTACAGGTCTAACTGGTAATGCAATGAAAATCATTGCAATAATTGCGATGACTTGTGACCACATAACTATGATGTTTATGCCTACCGATACTCCTTTGCAAATAGTGATTTACCAACTATTACGCGCTTTCGGTAGGTTTACCGCAATAATTATGTGTTATTTGGCAGCCGATGGCTTTCATTATACTAAAAATATAAGCAAATATATGACAAGGTTGCTTATTTTTGCTATTATTTCGCATTTTGCTTTTTCTTTTATTAGTTCTGGCAATTTGATTTTTGCGGGAGTCAACAATTCTTATTACACTTTCCAAACTTCAGTTATTTGGTCAATTTTATTAGGCGTTATGACTTTATATATTTATAGGAACGAAAATATAAAATTGTGGCTTAAATATATTCTAATATCCATATTCTTAATATCCTCACTATTTAGTGACTGGAATTTTATTGCTATAGCTTATATTTTTACAGCTGAAATTTACCGAGATGATAAAAACAAGAAAAAACTTGCTTTTTTTATAATATCCTTGTTTGCTTCTGTTGTACCAATTATTTTTGGTATAATAAGCAATCCTACCTTATGGTATAAAAATTTATTTATGCTAGGCGTTTTCCCTGCTTGCTTATTCCTTAATTGTTACAATGGAACTAGAGGCCATACTACTCAATTTTCCAAATGGTCATTCTATATATATTATCCTGTTCACTTGATAATTATTGGTCTTATTTATATGTTTACCATTGGTTATTAGTATATAAAATTAGAATAATAAAAAAGTAAATAAAATATATAAGTTTTGTTCATCGTGACAAAAAGTGTTGACAATTATTATTATTTACGCTTATTATAGGAATTGAGGAAACTTAAAAAATGACAAATATTGCATCATCTAATGTAGCTAGGAAAACAAACAGCAAATTGGTATTTTCATATCTTCATACCAACATTAGTGGAAGTATGCAACAAATCTCGACTAATACAAGTTTAAGTTATTCAACAGTATTTAGAATTATTAATTGGGGGATTAATAATGATTATATAGAATTTTTGTATGAAGCCAATTCTACTGGTGGCAGAAAAGCAAAAATATATAAATTAAAAGAAAATGATTATTTTGGGTTAGTTATATTTATAAATGACAGTATAGCCAATATAAATATAATAAGTGCTACAGATGTAATTATTAAATCTTTTACAAAAACTATTCAAAAAAATAATCTAATATCCGACTTAGATAATATTATAGACAATGTAGACTTAAGCAAAATTGCTTATATCGGACTTGGCTTGCCTTGTACTATACATAACGGTATAATCGTTTCAAATTTATGTGCAAAAGAACTCGTCGGATTTAATATAAAAAAACATATAGAGGATAAATTTGGATTAAAAACTATAGTAGAAAACGATATGAAGGCAGTTGGTCTAGCGACCAAACATTATATAAAAAATCCAGAAAACACAATTGCTAGTGCTATTAAAATCACGGATAATAATTTTGCAGCGGCTTTTATGATTGATGGTAAGGTGTTACACGGTAATACTGGATTTGCAGGCGAAGTATACTTGATGCACGAATTAGATGTAAATAATATCATCGTCCACTCACTCTATTATATAAGAGGAATAATCGCTAATATAAACCCAGCTATATGTGTACTTTATACCGAAAATGAAAATATAGTCGATACAATAATTGATAATTTGAAAAATCTTATTCCTAGTTTTGCAATGCCACAATTTATTATATCCAAAAATTATGTATTAGACGGATTGCTAGGACTAAGTAATTTAATTTATCAAAAAAGAATTGATGATTATTCGGAACATTCTATTTTATAAAAAAACAAAAGGAGATACAAAATGACAAAAACATATTTTTCTTATGATAATACACCTATCGAAAAAGCTCTTGAAAAAACCACTCATTTAGCTATTTCAGCTCATCAAGATGATATCGAATTTATGTCATATAATGCTATAGCCGAATGTTTTGGTAAGCAAGATAAATGGTTTAGTGCAATTGTACTAACTAACGGAAGCGGAAGCCCTAGGAATGGGCTATATACCGACATTACTGATGAAAAAATGCAACAATTGCGTATTTTAGAGCAAAAAAAAGCTGCTTTTATAGGAGAATATGCTTCTCTTAGTATGCTAGGATATCCTAGCAGTGAAATTAAAAATTCCGAAGAAAATAAATCTGTTATCGAACTAGCAAATTTAATAAAAAAATGCAATCCCGAATTTATGTATACACATAATCCAGCCGATAAGCATGATACTCATGTAGCTACAGCTATAAAAGTAATTAAAGCCATAAGAACTTTAGACAAAAAAGACAGACCAAAAAAATTATATGGTTGCGAAGTATGGCGTAGCCTAGATTGGGTATGTGAAGAACAAAAAATACAATTTGATGTTAGTAGTCATCCTAATATTGCAAATGCTTTATTAGGCGTATTTGACAGTCAAATTGCTGGTGGCAAAAGATACGACGAAGCGACTATAGGCAGAAGACTTGCTAATGCAACTTATTCTGATGGGCACAAAGTCGATTCCGCAAAAATGGTTAGTTATGCTATTGATATGACACCACTTATTGAAGATGACAATCTAACTATAGAACTATATATGAAAAATTATTTAGACAATTTTACTAACGACATTATGAGAAAGATACAAAAATATAATTAAGGGGAAAAAATTATGACATTAATGATGAAAGAACAATTGGAGGGAATAGATGCACTTAGCAATATTTCCATCAACAAAAATAAAATAAATACGATTTCTTTATTTTGTAAATTGAATTATATAAAAAATATTGTGCTAGTAGCTCGTGGCTCTAGTAACAACGCAGGACTCTATTTTAAATACTTAATAGAATCAACAACCGATATGCACTTATGCAAATTTTATCATTCTACAAACACAATTTTACACAACGAACAAAATATGACCAAAACTTTGTGTATTGTTATTTCTCAAAGCGGCACAAGTCCGGATACCTTTGAAGTACTAAAAATGGCAAAAGCAAAAGGTGCACTAACAGTCGCAATAACAAACAATGAGAATTCTCCAATTTCAAATTTGGCAAATCATTCTATTTATTTGAATTGTGGAGAAGAACAATGCGTTGCTGCTACCAAAACCTTTACTGCTGAAATTGCAGTATTGACTATGCTAGCTAATAGCCTTGCACAAAAAGACGATATTGATTTTGCATCAATTATTAAGCAATTAAAACATTTTAAAGACGAATTTTATTCCAAAATTGAAAATCTTGCAAAGGCAAATCTTAATATTGACAATCTTGTTGTATTGTCAAGAGGCACTACGCAATTTTTAGGTGAAGAACTTTGTTTGAAACTTGCAGAAACTAGTTACAAATTGGCAAAAGCATTTTCTGTTGCCGAATTTATTCACGGTCCAATCGCACTTATGGATAATACCCGTTGTGCAATTTTGCTAGCACCCGATAGTGAGTTTACTGATGATTATATCGCAATTGCTACGAAATTACATTCTTTAGGCGTAAATATTATTGCTTTCAGTGATATAAATAAAGTACTAGAATTAGCCACTACCTCAATAAAAATGCCTAATTGTACCTTATCCACTCCATTTTTTTATACACTTGCATTGCAAAGTTTTTCAAACTATCTTGCGGTGAATTTAGGTATTAATCCAGATACTCCTCGTGGATTAAATAAAGTTACTAAAACAATATAAAAGACAATACCCTTAGCACAAATATGCTAAGGGTATTTTTTATTTCTAATACTTATTTAGTATTGATACTATCGGTTTTTTCGATAGCCGCGATGTACAAATATGGGCAAATAGTAGACTAATTGCGTACAGTGCAATCACAACTGTAACTATACAAATAATTATAATAAACCAAGGTATACTAAAGTCAAAGCCAATATAATGATTTTTCATTACACTGTCAATATACATTTTGATAGCAGCTGATATTGCAAATCCAATACCAACAATAAATAAATTTGCCCGACTAGCAATTATGGCAGATTCCACCAAATACAACTTTGGTATAATTCTATCTCTTGCACCAATAGCCCTTAACATAGTAAGATAAAACTTTCTTTCGCGTACACTATGTTTTATAGAACTAAAAAGATTGATAATAGCGCATAAAATAATTATTATTCCAACAAAACTAAATATATAGGATATAATATTTGCTTGCGTGTACATCTCCTCATAACAAGAAAAAATATTCGGAACATTTAAAACATAAGCCTCATATCCCAAAACAGAATTAAAATACTCTTTTAAACCACTATAAAGCTTATAAAAATTCTTGTATGAGTTACTTTCAATATAAACATTTGTTTTAAATATTGTCTGATTATCCTCATTATAAGAATACCGATTATTCCAACCCAACATCATATATTCCTCATTTAAAAGGTCTTTATTATCTAAATTATCAAAAGCTAAATATTTCCTTTCTGTAACTGAGTCGGTATCACTTAAATGTGGTTTTAACACTCCTACACCGTCATTATATACGTTTACGTCGGTAAAAAAGAAATCCGATTTCATATAATTTGACAAAGAATACGAATTTTTAAAGCTATAAATGCTAGAAACTTCAGATTTAATAATTCCAACAATTGTATAACCTTTACATATAAACCCGCTGATATTAGTTGTTACATTATC
>JBAXZI010000034.1:0-17858 GCA_041670385.1 Clostridia bacterium
GTCCTGAAGCACCTATTATAGGAACAGGTATGGAACATAAGGTTGCTAAAGATAGTGGAGTTTGTGTAGTTGCTAAAAAAGATGGTGTAGTTAAGTCAGTAACTTCTAAAGAAATCATCGTTGTTGAAGATGATGGTGAAGAAGAGTATTATGAATTAGAAAAATTTAGAAGAAGCAATCAAGGTACTTGTATTAATCAAAAGCCAATAGTAGAAAAAGGCGAAAAAGTATTTGGTGGAAATATTATTGCTGATGGACCTTCTTGTGATAGAGGTGAGCTTGCGTTAGGACGTAACATTCTTATTGGATTTATGACTTGGGAAGGTTATAACTACGAGGATGCTATTTTGATTAGTGAAGAACTTGTTAAAAACGATGCGTTTACAACTATACATATAGAAAAATATGAATTAGAAGCAAGAGATACTAGATTAGGCGAAGAAATAATTACTAGAGATATTCCTAATGTAAGTGATGACTTATTAAAGAACTTAGATGAAAATGGAATAATAAGAATTGGCGCTGAAGTAAAAAGCGGTGATTATCTAGTAGGTAAAGTTACTCCAAAGGGCGAAACAGAACTAACGCCTGAAGAAAGACTACTTCGTGCAATTTTTGGTGAAAAAGCTAGAGATGTAAGAGATGTTAGTTTGAAAGTACCTCATGGTCAAAGCGGAACAATAGTAGATGTAAATATATTTACCAGAGCAAATAAAGATGAATTAGACCCAGGTGTTAACAAATTAGTCCGTGTATATATCGCACAAAAGAGAAAAATCTCAGTTGGTGATAAAATGGCTGGACGTCATGGTAACAAGGGTGTAATTAGTAGAATTCTTCCTAGAGAAGATATGCCATTTATGGCAGATGGTACTCCACTTCAAATAGTATTAAATCCACTAGGCGTTCCTTCTCGTATGAATATAGGACAGGTACTAGAAGTGCATTTAGGTATGGTAGCAAAAATGTTGGATTGGAAAGTAGCTACACCAGTTTTTGATGGAGCGAAAGAGGAAGACATTCTAGAACTATATAAAGAAAATGGAATTTCTTTAGATGGCAAATGGCAATTATATGATGGTCGTACAGGCGAAGCTTTTGAAAGTAAAGTAACTGTAGGATATATGTATATGTTAAAGCTAATCCATATGGTTGATGATAAAATTCACGCAAGAAGTGTTGGACCTTATAGTTTGGTTACTCAACAACCTTTAGGTGGTAAAGCTCAATTCGGTGGACAAAGATTTGGTGAAATGGAAGTATGGGCACTTGAGGCTTATGGCGCAAGTCATATTTTACAAGAAGTACTTACTGTTAAGTCAGATGATGTTATGGGTAGAAATAAAATATTCCATTCAATTATTAATGGTAATGTTACTACCGAACCAGGTATTCCGGAAGCTTTCCGTGTATTGCGTAAAGAAATTCAAGCATTGGCACTAGACTTGAAATTAAGTGAAAATGGGGAAGAGGTTATATTACCAGATAGCTATGAAGATGAAAGAGATTACGAACCTAAACTTCGCAAAGAAGAAAAAGTTAAGGAAATTAATCTTGACTTCCCACTAGGAAAAGATTTTGATGATTTTGACACTTTATTTACTGGCGAAAAAGATGTAGTAGATGAAGATGATGCTGACGGACTTGAAAACTTATTTAATGATGCCGGACAAGGAATGTGGGACGGCTTATTAGAAAAAGATGGAAATTCTTTGGGCGGACTTGAAAATGTAGATTCTTTCTTAGTAGATGAAGAGAAAGAAGATGATCTTACATTGGAAAACTTTGAAAAGAAAGATGAAATCGATTCTATGAATGCTAGCGATATATTGTCAAAAGTTCTTAACAACGATGACGATAATGACGACGACCTAATATAGGGAGGTAAATGCGTATTATGATGCCTGAAATAAATAATTTTGATTCAATTCAAATTAGTATAGCTTCACCAGAGAAAATAAGAGAATGGTCTCACGGTGAAGTAACAAAACCAGAAACTATTAATTATAGAACTCAAAAACCAGAACCAGAAGGTTTGTTCTGTGAAAAAATATTTGGGCCTACCAAGGACTATGAATGTCATTGTGGTAAGTACAAAAGAATTAGATACAAAGGAATAATTTGCGATAAGTGTGGCGTAGAAGTTACTAAAAGCAAAGTAAGAAGAGAAAGAATGGGACATATTGAGCTTGCAGCTCCAGTAAGTCACATTTGGTACTTTAGAGGTGTTCCTAGTAGAATAAGTACTATTCTTAATATTAGCCCTAAACAAGTAGAGCAAGTAATTTATTTTGCTGCATTTATTGTTATGGAACCCGGCAATACTGGTTTTTATAAAAAGCAAGTTATTAAAGAAGAAGAAAGACTAGAGGCAATAGAAAAATTCGGTATAAATAATTTCCGTACCGGAATGGGTGCTGAATGTCTTAAAGAGCTTTTGCGTGAGATTGACTTAGATAAAGAAAGTGTAGAACTTCACGAAGCAATCAATACTACTCAAGGTCTAAAAAGAGTTAAGTTGGCTAAAAGACTAGAAATAGTTGAGGCATTTAGAAAAAGTGGTAATCGTCCAGAATGGATGATACTTGATGTAATACCAGTATTACCTCCAGATTTGCGTCCAATGGTACAATTAGATGGTGGTAGATTTGCAACAAGTGACTTAAATGACCTATATAGAAGAGTTATCAACCGTAACAATAGATTGAAAAAAATCATTGAAAGCGGAGCTCCTGACATAATGATAAGAAATGAAAAACGTATGTTGCAAGAAGCAGTTGATAGTTTAATTGATAACGGTAGACACGGAAAGGCAGTTACGGGAGCAAGTAATCGTCAGTTGAAATCATTAAGTACAATGCTTAGTGGTAAAACTGGACGTTTCCGTCAAAACTTACTTGGAAAGCGTGTAGATTATTCAGGACGTTCTGTTATCGTAGTAGGTCCAGAACTAAAATTGTATCAATGCGGTTTGCCAAAAGAAATGGCATTAGAATTATTTAAGCCATTCGTATTTAGAAAATTAGTAGAAAGAGAAATTTGTAGCAATATTAAAAGTGCAAAGAGAACTGTAGAAAGAGTAAAACCAGTAGTTTGGGATGTACTTGAAGAAGTAATCAAAGACCATCCAGTTATGCTTAACCGTGCTCCAACATTGAATAGATTAGGTATTCAAGCTTTCGAACCTATATTGGTAGAAGGTAAAGCTATGAAATTACATCCTCTAGTTTGTCCTGCATTTAATGCCGATTTTGATGGAGATCAAATGGCTATTCACGTACCTTTAGGTATTGAAGCACAAGCTGAAGCTAGAATACTTATGCTTGCATCCAATAATATTCTAAAATTAAGTGATGGTAAACCAATTGTTACGCCAACTCAAGATATGGTATTAGGTAGCTATTATCTATCACTACAATTAGATATGCCTAAAGATTTACATACTTTGCGTATGTTTAAAGATAGCAAAGAAGCAAAAATGGCTTATCAAGTTAAGGATATCGGGTTGCAAGATTGGATTAAAGTAAGAATGACAAAAGAAGTAGACGGAATGGTTTATCGTAAAGTCATTATTACTACAGTTGGTAAAATAATCTTTAATGAAGCTATACCTCAAGATTTAGGTTTTGTAAAGAGAAATAAAGATGATGTTGATAGTATGTTGGCATTAGAATTACAAGGTATTATAGATAAAAAGTTATTAGGTCGTTTGGTAGAAAAATGTTTCAAACAAAAAGGCGCTACAGCAACAGCTGAAATGTTAGATGATATTAAGTCTTTAGGTTTTAAATATTCTACAATAAGTGCAATAACGACTAGTATATTTGATATGAAAGTACCTACAAACAAACAAGAAATACTAGATAAAGCAGAAAAAGAAGTTATTAAAGCAGAAAAAGATTTTAAACGTGGTTTGACAACTGAAGAAGAAAGATATGAAAAAGTTATTGAAATTTGGTCAAAAGCTACAAATGAAGTTGCTTACAATCTAGAAAAGAACTTTAAAGAGTTTGATAAGTTCAATCCAATATGGATGATGGCTGATTCAGGCGCTCGTGGTAGCATGCAACAAATTAAGCAATTATCTGGTATGCGTGGACTTATGAATGACCCAACTGGTAAAATAATTGAAATACCAGTAAAATCATCATTTAGAGAAGGTTTGTCCGTATTGGAATACTTTATATCATCACATGGTGCTAGAAAAGGACAAGCTGATACAGCTTTGAAAACTGCCGATTCTGGTTATTTGACAAGAAGATTAGTTGATGTAAGTCAAGATGTAACTGTTGTTGAAGAAGATTGTGGCGATACTAAAGGAATGCTAATTACCGATTTGAACTATGGTAGTGGTAAAGAAGGTATCGATGAAAGAATAGTAGGGAGATATGCTATTGGAGATGTTATTAATCCAAAAACTAAAGAAGTTATAGTTAAGAATAATGACTTAATTTCTGATGCACAAGCTGAAGCTATTGTTGCCGCTAAAATTACCTCAGTTCGTATTCGTAGTGTACTTACTTGTAAATGCAAAAAAGGTGTTTGTAGTAAGTGTTATGGCGCTAATATGAGCAGTGGAAACGCTGTTAAAATTGGTGAAGCTGTCGGAATTATCGCAGCACAATCAATTGGTGAGCCAGGAACACAGCTTACAATGAGAACCTTCCATACAGGTGGTGTTGCATCAAGTGAAGATATTACACAAGGTTTGCCTCGTGTACAAGAATTAGTTGAAGCACGTAAACCTAAAGGTTATGCTCCTGTAGCAGAAATCAAAGGTAAAGTTAAATTAAAGGTAGGAACAGACGGCAAAATCGAAACAATTATTATAGAAGCAGAAGATGTTGTTAAAGAATATAAATTGCCATTAGGTATCAAACCTTTAGTTAATGATGGCGAAGAAATAGAAGCTGGTACACAAATTTATGCCGGTAACGTAAATCCACATGAAGTATTAATTACCAAAGGTGTATATGGCGCTCAAGATTATATGATTAAAGAAATTCAAAAGGCTTATAGAGTTAATGGTGTACAAATTAATGATAAGCATATTGAAGTAATTGTAAGACAAATGTTGCGTAAAGTAAGAATTAGCGAACCAAATGATACAAATTTATTGCTTAATGAATTGGTTGATATATCCAGATTGGAAGAAGCAAATGAACAAGCTTTAGAAAATGGTGGTGTACCTGCTACAGCAATTCGTGTGCTTTTAGGTATTACAAAAGCATCACTTGCTACAGATTCATTCTTAAGTGCAGCATCATTCCAAGAAACCGCAAAAGTACTTACAGATGCAGCAATTAAGTCAAAAATTGATAATCTAAATGGCTTGAAAGAAAATGTTATTATTGGAAAACTTATTCCAGCCGGTACAGGTCTTAAGAGATATAGAGATGTTAAGTTGGATGAACAAAATACTAGCGTAAAACCAAAGACAGCATTAGATGTAGAAGAAAATATTTTTATGCCAGATGATGTTGATTACGACGAGGATAATATTTAAATAAAAAGAACAAGAGTGGGCAACAAAATGCCCACTACTTGTTTAGTTATTATATATAAAGGATAAAAGATGAAAAGACTATTTACTTCAGAAAGTGTAACAGAAGGACATCCAGATAAGGTTTGTGACCAAATTAGTGATGCAATATTAGATGCAATTTTAGCTCAAGATAAGAATGCAAGAGTTGCTTGTGAATGTTGTTGTACAACTAATTTTTTACTTATTATGGGTGAAATTACCACAGTTGCGAAAGTAGATGTTGATAAAATTGCTAGAAACACAATAAAAGAAATTGGATATGATAAAGATGAATATGGATTTAATTATAAATCCGTAGAAATAAAAATTATGTTAAAAACTCAATCACCTGATATTGCGATGGGTGTAAATAATAGTTTGGAACATATTCAAACAAATGATAATTTTGATACGATTGGGGCAGGCGACCAAGGAATGATGTTTGGTTTTGCGTGCAACGATAATGAAGAATTTTTACCAATGCCAATTTTGCTTGCTAGCAAAATTTGTAAACAACTTTCCGATGTTAGGAAACAAAATATAATTAATTATTTACGACCTGATGGAAAGGCACAAGTAACTGTAGAATATGATGATGACAAAGTAATTAGGGTGGATACTATAGTAGTTAGTACCCAACATGATGAATTTGTTGATATTGAAACATTACGTAAAGATGTTTTAGAAAAAGTAATTAAGGTAGTTATTGACCCAAAATTAATTGATGAAAATACTAAGTTTTATATTAATCCAACTGGTAGATTTGTTGTGGGCGGACCTATGGGCGATAGCGGACTTACTGGAAGAAAAATTATTGTAGATACTTATGGCGGATATGTCGCTCACGGCGGTGGAGCATTTAGTGGTAAAGACCCAACTAAGGTTGATAGAAGTGCCACATATTATGTTAGATATGTTGTGAAGAATTTGGTTGCTAGTGGTATTTGTACAAAAGCAAGTATTCAAGTAGCTTATGCTATAGGTAAAGCCAACCCTGTTAGTATTGATATAAATACTTACAATACAGGAGTTGTTACTGATGATAAAATAATAGAAATAACCAAAAAAATATTTGATTTTAGACCTCAAGCTATTATTGAAAATTTAGGACTAGATAATACTCAATACCTAAATACGGCCAGTTATGGTCATTTTGGTAGAAAAGAATTTGCGTGGGAGAAATTGGATAAAGTGGAGGCAATAAAAGCTTTATTTTAAAAATGTAATGAAAACAATTACAGGTATGGTTTTAGGTATCATTTATGCTAACGCAGAGAATGGATACGCAGTATTAGAAATAGATGCTGACAGCGATTTTTTTGTTGCTGTCGGCATTTTTCCACCTGTAGAGGAAGGCGAATTGCTCACGATGACAGGGGAATTAATGAAAAACCCGAAATTTGGTGAACAATTTGTAGTTGAAAAGGTAGAATTTGCCAAACCTGATACAAAAAAAGCAATTATAAAATATCTAGGAAGTGGATTATTTGAAGGAATAGGACCGGTACTTGCTCAAGAAATAGTAAGTTATTTTGGTATAAAAACTATGGATATAATCGAGAATGAACCGAAATTATTAAAAAAAGTACACGGCGTAGGGGAAAAGAAATTAATTAAAATTGTTGAAAGCTACAAAAAAAGCAGACAAATGAAAGAAAGTATTTTTTTCTTACAAAAATACGAGATAAGTATGAATCTTGCACTAAAAATATACAATTCTTATGGAGATAATACGATTGAGGTAATAAAACAAAATCCTTATGCACTTGTTACTGATATTGAGGGTGTTGGCTTTTTGATTGCTGATAGAATTGCGGGTAAGATAGGTGTAGAAAGTAATAGTGAATTTAGAATAAAAGCAGGGCTTTACCATACCTTGAAAGAAGCTAGTAATAGAGGTGGTCATACTTGTTTGCCTGAAAATATTTTGCTTAGTAACACCGCTAAATTAATAAATATAGATGATATTGATGTGATAAAAAAATGTCTTGAAGATATAGATGATATAAAATTTACTCAAATTGACAACATAAGAATGGTTTCTACTTCATTGAATTACAGTATAGAAAAATCTATAGCTAGTAAGTTGCTTGCACTCAATATTTCTAAAGAAAAATGGAATATAGATATAAAAAAAGAACTTGATATATATCAAACTACTAGTAAAATTGTTTTACATAAGCATCAAAAAGAAGCAATTGACAGTATATTTAACAATGGCGTAAGTGTAATAACCGGAGGTCCGGGAACAGGTAAAACCACAATTATTAAAGGTATCGTTAATATCATAGAAAACAACGGTATGAAAGTTGCTTTATGTGCGCCAACGGGAAGAGCAAGCAAAAGAATGAGTGAGGCTACAGGTTGTCGGGCAACGACAATTCATCGTATGTTAGGTTTGCAAATGGGTGCTAAAGGTGAAGACAGATATACTTATAATAAAACTAATCCTATGGAAATTGATGTGTTAATTGTTGATGAAATAAGTATGGCGGATATATATATATTTAACGCACTAGTTAGCGCTTTAGCTTTTGGTGCAAGACTATTACTTGTTGGAGATAAAAATCAATTACCTAGTGTTTCTTGTGGTAACATATTAGCGGATATAATTAATTCAAAAATGTTTAATGTGGTATCGCTTACTGAAGTTTATAGGCAAGCAAAAGATAGTATGATTGTTGTCAATGCTCACAGAATTAATGATGGATTTATGCCAACTGTTGACGGTGCAAAAGATTTCTTTATTGATAATAAAAATGAGAGTTTGGATATCCTAAATGCTGTTATTGGAATGACAAAATCAAGAATACCTAATTTTTTAGGAATTACTAGCAACGATATTCAAGTGCTTTGTCCAGTTAAAAAAGGAATAATTGGAGTAAATAATTTGAATATAGAATTGCAAAAAGCACTTAACAAAAACATTCAACAATTGGAATATAAAGATACCATTTTCAGACTGGGCGACAGAGTAATGCACATAGTAAATAATTACAATTTGGAATGGGAAGACATCATAACAAAGCAGGAAGGTAAAGGCGTTTTTAACGGAGATATTGGTTATATAAATGCTGTGAATAAAGATAATATTGTTGTGTTGTTTGATGATAACAGAATAGTAAATTATGAAAGAAACAATTTAGAAGAACTAAATTTGGCTTATAGTGTTAGTATTCATAAGTCACAGGGTAGTGAATTTGATGTGGCTATTGTGGTAATCGGCAATGGTAACTCAATTTTGTATACAAGAAATTTGCTTTACACAGCGGTAACCCGTGCCAAAAAATTGGTGGTTATTGTTGGGAGTAAAGATAATATAATGAAAATGATAAACAATAATTATACTGCAAAACGCTATTCGCTGTTAAAACAATTTTTGGTCGCAAATAAAGATAAATTGTCAAAACTTTGGGGTGATAATGAACAAAATAATTAAAAAATTATTAGATTCTGTTTATCCAAAAGGGCTTGTTTGCATTGGGTGTGGAAATGAACTTACAGAAAGTGAAAGAAAGTTTAGTCTTTGCGAAAAGTGTTTTGACACATTTATTCCTATAAGCGACAATTTTGAATTGGGAAAGGGAATAGTTGGCGCGAGTTGCTTTGAATATGATAAAATAGTTAGAAAAATGATATTAAGCTATAAAGATAGCAATCAACCTTATATTGCAGAATATATAGCAAAATTTATGGTAGAAAAGTTTTTAGAGAATAATTTTTTATGTGATGGTTTAGTTTTTGTACCAAGCAACAAAACCACTATTCGAACTAGAGGTTATGACGCTTTGCAATATGTAGCAAAAAATATATCTTTGGCTTTAGATTTGCCAATTATTTATGGCATAAAAAAACAGGAACATATTTGTGATTTGGCTCAAATAGAAATAGGCAAGCGTAAAGATGCAATAAAAGACGCATTTTTTATTGATAATAACAATCCAAATTTTTTAAAACGCAATATATTACTAATAGATGATGTGATAACTACTGGTTCAACTTTGTTAGAATGCGTGAAGGTGTTAAAAAATGCTGGAGCAAATAATATTGTGTTACTAACATTTGCAAGTGCAAGATAACAATCATTTTAATCCTAATTCACATAAATTTTTCTAAAAAAATACATATTTTTTTATGTAATTTTAAATATTTTAATGAAATTCAGTAAAAATAACTTAAATAAGGGGTATTAGGTATTGACAAGTAGTGCCTTAAAATAATATAATACTTTTATAATATATTGTTACAAAAAAGTATTAAAGAGGTGAAATAATGTTACAAAATGAAATAACTAGTATTCAAAAGCTATTGGACAATAATGGCAATATCGCTAATGCAGGATTTGCAAAAAAATTATTGTGGGAATATTCTAGAGACCAAATTAGAGCACCTAAATCAATAATAAAAGAATGGGATTATTATTACATAGGAAATAAAGACTATGCTTTATGCGTTACTATTTCAGATATGGGCTACATCGGCGCATTATCCGCTTCTGTTATGGATTTTACTGTGCCTAAACAAATTACCAAATCAGCAGTTTGTGTGCTACCTATGGGCAAATTCCATATGCCTACTACTACTCAAACAGGCGATGCAAAATGGACTATTGGTAAATCCACATTTAATTTTATTAATGATGGGATTAAAAGACATTTGTACGGGAATTATGTTAAATTCGGTAAAAATGGTGAAGAATTAACTTTTGATATAGAATTAACAGATGCGCCTGAAGAATCAATGGTAATAGCTACTCCGTTTGAAAAAAAGGGTAGATTTTATTTTAATCAAAAAATCAATTGTCAAAAAGCCAATGGCTTTTTCCAACTTGGTGATAAAAAATATTTATGCAATGAGGAAAATAAGTCACTAGCTACATTAGATTGGGGCAGAGGTGTTTGGACATATGACAATACTTGGTATTGGGGCAGTTTGCAAACAATTTTAGATGATGGTTCTACTTTCGGCTGGAATATTGGTTATGGCTTTGGCAACAATGATAAAGCAACGGAAAATATGCTATTTTATAATGGGAAATCACATAAGCTAGATGAAGTTAAGTTTAATATTCCTAAAAAAGCTGATGGAAGTTATGATTATATGAAAGAATGGACTTTTGACAGTAACGATGATAGGTTCAATATGAACTTTAAGCCTCTTATAGACAGATACGAGCCTTTTGATTTTAAAGTAATGGCAATGATACCTCATCAAGTTTTCGGCTATTTTACGGGATACTGTGTGCTTGACGATGGTACTAAAATTGAGATTAAAGACAAATTAGGATTTGCGGAACACGTACACAATAAATGGTAAATAAAAAACCAGATATTATTATTATTCTAGGACAAAAGCTAACTAACGGTGGTTTACTTACATTCAAATGTAGAGAAAGATGCTATTTAGGTTGGGAAATGTACAATGAAAATAAAGGAAGTATTCTTTTATTAAGTGGGGGCAAAACCAATAGCAAAATAAAAAAAAGTGAAGCAAGTGGTATGCGTGAATATCTAATAGAACTAGGTGTAGTAGAAAATGATATGATTCTAGAAGAAAAATCCGAAAATACATATCAAAATGCAAAATACTGCTTTGAGATTCTAGAAAAAATGGATATAGGGCAAAAGACAATAGTTTCAAGTAGTGACCATATTTATAGATGGATAGCCAACCCGATACGATTTTTTAATGTAAATTATCATATGGAAGCTGATTGTAAAGCTTGTCTTGATAGTGGAATAGAATGTTTGTCTTATGAAAAAGAGAAAAATTCGGATTTTGTAATTGTAAGTAGCAAAAAAGCATTTGAAATTTTTGTATCGAAAAATAAAGATAAAAACATATTTTTTAGATTTAAAGGTATGCCATATAGAGATGGTTTTAGTTCTAAAAAATATAGTAATAAAGATAAAGAAATGTTTGCTTCGCATATAAAAAAGTTGTACAAACTAGAAGATATTGAAGTAATAGAAATTTAGAATAAGATAAAAAATTAATAATTTTTAAGAGGAAAAACAATATATATGGCGAAAATAACTAAATTGCAGGCACGGAAAGTAGAAAATTCTAATTTGAAAGCTAATTTTGATGGCGAATATGAAGTATTCAAAAAAATTAAAGGACAAGATTTCAAAATATTGCAACTTACGGATATGCATTTTGGTAGAGGGTTTTTATCGATAAAAAAAGATAAATTAGCACATAACGCGGTTGTTTCTTTGGTAGAACGCACCAAACCTGATTTGATTATTATAACCGGAAATAATGTTTATCCACTTCCTATGTTTAGTGGAACAATAAATAATTTGCATCAAAGTAAATATGTTGGCAACCTAATGGAGACTTTTGGTATTCCTTGGACTTTTGCTTTTGGCAATCACGATGCAGAACCAATGTTTTGCACTCACAATAAGAGCCAATTAGCCGAATATTATGAAAGTTTGGATAATTGTCTTTTCAAAAAAGGCGATAAAAATATTTTTGGTGTTGGTAATCATATTATTAAATTGCAAAATGAAGATGGGAAAGAAAATACAATATTAGCTATGTTAGATAGTAATATGTATTTGAAAAAGAGTTTTTTTAGTTCTTTTGATAATATTCACGATGATCAAATTGATTGGTTGCAAGAAAATATAAAACATATAAGCGGAAATAGTAAGCTTGTAAATTCTTTAGCATTTTTCCATATGCCACTTAGAGAGTATTTGGAGGCTTGGAATAAACTTAAAATGGGTAAAACTGATGAAGTAACTTATCATCTAGGAACAATAGGCGAAAAAAATGACCACGTGGGTTATAGTTATTATAAAGATGGTACATTTTTTGATAGAATGTTAGAATTTGGTTCTCTTGTCGGTTGCTTTTGTGGACACGACCACCTTAACAATATTTCTATGACCTACAAAGGAATTCGGCTAACTTACGGTATGGCGATAGATTTTCTTGCTTATCCCGGTATAAATAAAGTTTATAGCAATCGCGGTGGAACATTAATTACTATTGATGATAATTCAAATTTCGATGTAAATCTTGTACCACTTGTGTCGGCAGTAGAACAAAGAAGCGATAATCGATTCGAATTGTGAAAAGTCGGCAATGCAAAATTTGACATTTACAAAACTTTAAAGTAATATAATAGTGTTATTATTATAAGGAAAATATGACAATAACACAAATATTGATATATACAGCTATTCCCGGAGTAATAGGTACAGGACTTGGTGGTTTATTAGGAATAGTTTTTAGTCGTAAAACTAGTTCTATGCCTAAGATTTTAGCTTTTGCTAGTGGAATTATGATAAGTATTGTTTGCTTTGACTTAGTTCCGGAAGGCTTCGCACAATATAATCAAAGCCAAATTAGTTTGGGGCTAACTTTATTGCTTACTATATTGGGTTTATTAGTTGGGATGATAATAGTTGTATTAATATCCAAACTATTAACAAAGAAACAATTAAGCAAATCGACAAATAGCATTAATATAAGTGGATTGACAATATTTTTTGCTATTTTATTACATAATTTACCTGAAGGAATGGCCATAGGTAGTGGTGGTGAGAATTTTGCTACTAGTGTAAGTTTGATAATACTAATAGGATTACATAATATCCCGGAGGGAATGAGCATTTCTGTGCCACTTTATTTGGGAGGTAATTCCAAAATCAAAAGTGTGGGACTAAGTGTAATAAGTGGTGTTAGTACAATTTTAGGCGGCTTGCTAGGTTGGTACCTAACCGAACAAACAAGTAGTTTTAGTGGATTATGTATGTGTATAGCCGGTGGAGCAATGCTCTATATCACCTTTAATACGCTTTTATCAGAAGTATATAAAGATGATGAAAATAATAAAATAAGCAATGCCAATTTCATCTTATTAGGATTATTAGTGGGAATTGGAATTATATATTTGATAGATGGATTAATATGAGAGTTACTAATAAAATAAAATTTTTTAATTAAAAAGGAGAAACACAATGCCAAAAAGTTTTATATCTATTTATATCTTAGGCGGAATAATTGCAGCTTGTATAATTTGTATGAGTATATATTTTATTATAAAAGCAATTAGAAGAGCAAAAGTAATCGGTATGGATATGGGAAAAGTAAAAGAAACTATAAAAAATAGTGCAATTTTTGCTATAGTACCTAGTATACCTATTGTTATTGGTATAGGAATTATGATGCAATATCTAGGACTAGCCGTGCCTTGGATTAGATTAACAGTAATTGGTGCGTTACAATACGAACTAATAGCAATGGATCAAGTAGGAATTACTACTGCTGCGGTATTAAATGAAACAATTATAGCAACTGCTGTTATTGTTATGACATTGAGTATTTTGGCAGGGCCAATATTTAATGCAATTTTTTACAAAAAATATCAAGGCAAGCTTGCAGATTTGCAAAAGAAAAATGGTAAAAAAATGGATACAATAACCGGTGCCTTATTAGGTGGTTTGTTATCTGGTATGCTTAGTGCTATTCTAGTTGGTGGTATCTTTACTATTGGTAGCCCAACAATAGGAGCTGGAGGCGTACAAGTTTTTGGTGAAATAACACTAATTACACTGGGCGCTAGTGTATTACTAATGGGTATATGTGGTTTAATCTTAGTATTAGGTAAACAAAAGTGGATAGAAAGCTATGCACTACCAATTACTATTTTAGGCTCACTCGGAATAGCTTATGCGTTTATTCCATTATTTGCATAAGGAGGTGTAATATGAAAAAAATTAATACTAAAAAATCATTAGAAAATCAAACTAGAGAAGAATATAATTTATCAGTTCATAATGGTGGTCGTTTATTTACTTGGATTGCTTTGGGACTAATAGTGCTATTACCTATTTTGTACTGCATTTCCGCACAAGTATTGCCTGATTGGGGTAAGTTGGTTGCATCAATACCTTTCTTATTAGGGTATATTGCTATTGGACTTATTGAAGCTGTTAGCTATGCACCACTACTAGGTACAGGCGGACAATATATGAGTTTTATAACAGGGAATATCGGCAATTTGAAATTACCTTGTGCATTAAACGCACAGAATGTAGCTAAAGTTAAGCAAGGAAGTGAAGAACAAGAAATAATTACGACAATAGCTATTGGTATATGTTCAATAGTAACTACAATAATTATTTTGATAGGACTAATACCTCTTGCTCTTTTCCAAACTAAAATTGTTGAAATACTAAATCCAATTTCACCTTATGTAATACCCGCAATATTCGGTGGACTAACAATTATTCTTGCGGCTAAATATGTTAAGATAGCTGCAATCCCATTTGCTGCTTGTATTTTAATATGTATTATAGGTAATTTGCTAGGCAAGGGAAGTTTGTTTAGCCAATCAAATATGGTAATTGTAGGTATGGCAATAAGTGGAATTAGCACAACTATTCTTTACAAAAAAGGTTATCTAGATAAAAAACCTAAGAAAGATGCAGAAATATTAGGCGAAGAAAAAGTTGTAAAGCCTACGATAAAAGATGAATTAAATGATGAAGCAGATAATATCAAAAATGACGATATTCTATAATTAATTCAGAAACAAATAAAATAAAAAAAAAGAGATTGTAAAAAATATTTATAATCTCTTTTTTTATAAATAAGAAAAGTTAATATTGCCAAAATTTATATTGAAATATATTCCAAAAAGCTATATAATAATAAATGTTATTAGTAATGGATATAGGGGTATATCTAAAATTTATGGATAAGGATGAAATTATGATAAAAATTGAAAATGTTAGAAAAGTTTATGGTGAAGGTGATGCTGCAGTTGTGGCATTAGACAATATTTCGTTAGAAATTCCTAGTGGAAAGTTTGTTGCTATTATTGGCAAATCCGGAAGTGGTAAATCTACATTACTTAATCTTATAGGTGGTTTGGACACGACAACTACTGGTAAAATTAATTGTGATGATGTGTATTTAAACGATTTAGACAATAATGCATTGTCAGATTATCGCAATAAAAATATCGGGTTCGTTTTTCAATCATTTTATTTGGAACCTAGTTTTACGGTGCTTGAAAATGTAGAAATGCCCTTAGTTATATCGGGAATGGACAAAAAGCCTCGTAGAGAAATAGCAATTGCAATAATTAATAAATTAGGATTAGCAGATAAAACAAACAAAAAAGCTAATACCCTTTCGGGCGGTCAAAAACAGAGAGTTTCTATCGCTAGGGCGCTTGTGCATTCTCCAAATTTAATTCTTGCGGACGAACCAACCGGAAATCTAGATAGCAAAAATGGTGCAGAAGTAATTGCTATCCTTAGAGAAATAAGCAATGAAGGTAAAACAGTTATTTTAGTTACTCATAATATGGAAGATGCAAAAAAGACTGATTACATAATAGAAATTGCGGACGGTAATATTTATAAAATTATTGATGAGAGGGTCGTTTGCAATGAAAACAACTAGTATAATAAAACTAGCAAGTAAAAACCTTTATCAAAATTTTTCTCGGTCTATCTTAACATTAATATCTATCATACTTTTATCTATTGTAATAATGACATTATGCAATTTAAGTTATTATTATAAAGAAAATGGAGTTAAAAATATACTTGATTATAATAAAGAATATGGTATTGAAGTAAATTTAGGAATCGGATATGATAATAGGGGTAATGCAAAAATTGAAAAATTAGATAATGCCCATATAACTGAATTTGTAGAGGGTACAGAAAAATTAAATATATTATATGAGTACAAATTTGCATGGAAATATCTAAACTTAGGATCAATGAATGTGGTGCCTTATTTAGGTGGTGCTACAGCATTTGAAGGCAATCCGCCTCTTATAAGCGGAGAGTATTGGAAAAGTGAAGACAGAGGACAAAATTTTATATGGATAGAAAAAGAAATTAGCCAATCACAAAATCTGAAAATTGATGACATAATGACGGCTACTATGAATGATAGTGATTATGAATTTATTGTTAAGGGAATTGTTGATGATGATGTTAATTATATCGATTATAAATATTTTGATATAAAAAGAATTAGTATTTATGATAAGGTAAATAAATATGAAAATTTAAGTATTTCAAGAAAATTAGAAAAGTTTAAAGAAACAGCACATGCGAATACGCAAATTGGCGGATATACGATTAATTGCTATCACGAAACAAAATTTATGGTTTTGTTTATTGCTGGAGTTTGTGGTTTTTTGACTTTGCTTTGTATTTTATTAAGTATAGGGTGTATTCTCAATACATTAAAAATTAGTATAGAGGATAATAATAATTCAATTGGAATAATGAAAGCACTTGGTATGCGAAATAGCAAAATTTATCAATATATTTTGGCACAAGTAGGAATTTTAATTATTATAGGCACATTGATAGCAACTTTTATTGCTTGGCTAATTGCAAAATTAACCCTTAGTAAGCAACTTGCAATTCTGTTGGAGTTTATTGGATATAACATTTCTAACCATATAATTACTGGTTTTTATTTTTTAGTATCACTGTTTAATATATTAATTTTAGCATTGTTTGTATCATTAGGGTCATTGAAAATGCTAAGAAAATATTTTAGAAAAAATGCCATTATTATAATGCAGGAGGTGAAATAATGAAAAATAAAGAAATTTACCGCCTAGCAAGAAAATCACTTAAAGAGCATAGAAAATCAACTGCGTCAACAGTACGCGGATTAGCTGTTGGGTTTATTATATTGTTACCGCTAATTGTGATTCTTTTTGGTGTTAATGTGAGTTTAAGTAGGCAAATGAATGAGTTTCCTTATCTTTTATTTATGGAAACCACTATGACTGATTATAGGATAGAAATGGATAATGTAGTTGAAAGAACTGAACATGGAAATAATCTCAAATCTTTTTCAGGGTCTAAAAATCTTAATTATTTATTAGAAGATGATGATAAAAAAAATATTATTGTCAGTCAAAATGAAGCATTACCATATACCGCTAAATATAGTATTGATAATTGCGAATATAAGGAAAGAATTGCAAGTGATGATTTTGATAATATTAGTTATTATAATATAATAGATATAGATAAAAGCGATAGCTATTTTCCTAAAAATCTTACAGAAAAATTTTCAGATGGAATATATGTAAATGGGTGCGACCAAGGATTTACAAATGAAGGAAAAAAGCAAGTTGTTATAACTGAAAAATTCCTAAATTTACAAAATCTGCAAGCTGAAGATGTATATTTAAAGTCCTTGTCAATTAGCGCTGATTCTGAGTTTACTTTTTCTGATAATGTAACAACTAATATCAGCGGGTTTATATGTAAAGGTTATACAATTGTTGGAATTATTAAATCTGAAGTTTCTAGCATTTATAGCTTTA
>JBAXZI010000035.1:0-17602 GCA_041670385.1 Clostridia bacterium
ATAATTGCTGCCCACCACTAGTCATATTATGTGAATCTATATATGCTGAACACTTTAACACGGTTTCACCGGCATTTACTGCTAAATCCGGGACTATATATAAAGCCAAAATTTCTTCACTATTGTAACTAATGGCCAGTTTTACTTTATTATTTTCATTATTAAATAGATCAAGCGCCACGGCTAAATTCAAATCAAATTTGTACATTGATTCATCTTTTAGTTCAATAGGCATTTGTCCTATTGCACCTAAATCTACTATTCCACCTAGCAATTGATCTATTGTTACTTTTTCACCAGGATTTTTATTTTCTACATACAAACTTCCGTTTAGTTCAAAATTGGTAAAACTACCTTCCTTATAAATAACGTTTTTACCTTTTACAAAGTCATACCCATCAAGTTTCATAGGTACATTTTTTTCGTTACTCGTAGATAATTTGAATGGTGTTAACTCAAAATTAAAATCAAATTCCCCTGTATCGGCGGTAATGTCTATTCCTAAGCCATTAAAAATATAATCCGGTTTGGTCGTACCATCAGCTTGCTTAACATCGCCTTTTTGTGCTATTGCATAAATTTTGGTAGGCATTGATGGCCAATCCTTAGCTTGAATACTAGCCAAACTAAAACCAAATAATTGTTGTAATAAACCGTCCAAATTAGGCAATCCAAAACCTACCCAACTTATTGGTACATCCAAAAAAGTACCGATTTTTATTTCACCTGCAGTTATCATATCCATAACCATATCAAGTTTGAAATATTGGTAAATATATTCTAATTCTTTATCTTTCGAAAATTCAACTAAGCAATTATCGGTATCAAATATTAAGCCCCACGCTAATTTTACCATAGATACCATATCGTTATCTATATCGATAACACCACGCAAACAATTGCCTACGAATGGTACAATATCAATATCTTTTTCTATAAGCAATTCATTAAGCATAATGCCTAATGATGTCATATTAAGTTGTTCTGTGTAAAATTGATTGCCAAAAACATTAATGTAAAGTGTGGAATCATAATAATATAAGCCAAACTTAATGATATTTGCATAAAGGTCCTTCATTTCAAAGAACAAAATACTTTGACTATTATCTTTTAAGTTTATAGTTGCCTTCACTACTATTGAGAAATTAGTTGTTTTTTTGATAGCATCTGTATACTCATCACCCACTTTTTCATAAGTATTTAAATCAACAGTTATACCAAAATCGATATTTAACCACTCAGGGTCTTCATATTTTGTTGAATCAATATTGCTAACTGCCTTTTCTATGTAATTCCATGCACCATTTTTATCGACAGCAATTATTTCTGTGACATCAACTCCTGGTCCAATTATACCTGTACCTTCATCTTCAGTTTGCGTTACTCTATTAGAACAAGAAGCAAGAGCTACCATAAGCACTATGCAAAGTATCAATAAAACTAATTTAAATATTTTCTTTGATTTAGGCGTCATTGCTATCTCCTTTTATTTATCGCTTCTATACTTTCTTTGAAAAAGGGTATACTTCCCCAAAGTACTATATTGCAATTATACTCTCGCTAGCTATCTTTGTCAAGAGTGTATTTCGTTTTATATATATTATATATATGCTAAAATAATACGGCTTGCCCGCAATACAGTTTTGTTTTTTTACAATGAAAATAAAAAATAATAAAAAATGCCGTTTTTTAATAAAAAACCAGTAAAAAATAAATTACGTTTTTTTGTATATTTGTTAAAAAACCGTATAGATTTTTTGCAGAAAACTTAATAAATTTCCCAAAATTCAGTATGTTCTAAATATGCACCATTTTCAATTTTTTCAATTTGAGAAAGGCTCTCTACTTCGTGAATATAATTACTACAATAGGCCTCAAAATTACAACAATAATCAGGATATTTTTTTGTATCTTGAGCATCAATTGATTTTATAAATTTTACATCTTTTCCTGAAATATTTATATTATACTCAGCTTTGAATTTACTGTTATACGCCCCAATTTTATAAGGATTTGATACTGACACATCAGATTTCAAAACTATTTTGTTATCTTTCAATTCAAGTCTTTTATCTTTAATATCATCATATGGCCAAAGTACAATATTTCTATTTGCAAGATATCCTGTATCTTTATCAGACAAGTCAAATTCTAATTTGCCACCAGCTTTCATAACGGTTAATGCCCACAAACAAAAGTTTCTTTTTTGTCCTAAATTTTTCACTTTATGATTAATTTTTAGTTTATTTTCGCCTATAAATTCTATTAGAATTTGTGGTAAAATATCGATTTTATCCCATTTTTTTGGCATTAATAATATTCCATTTTCAGTTAATTTGTAGTCTATTTCATCATTATCCGGATAATAAGTACTTTCTTCTTCAGGGCTAAGCCATAACCTATGTCCACCATAAATATGCCATTTTTTCCCTTCTCCAAAAACTTTTGAGCAGTCCTTTGACACCAAATCATCGACATCATTAAACATTATATTTTGTCCATTTTTGGTTTTTAATGATATTATCCTCGGCCCTACATCAAGGCTTACCGAAAATTCTATAACGCCATTTGTCAAGGTAATTACCTTGCCTAAAAACATTTGCTCATACTTATATTCGTAGTTATTTTCCATCATATTATCCCTCTTATTTATGGGTGAATTTTATATTAATAATATCCCCGCTATTTAAGCTTAACTGGCCCGCAACAATAACTTCAATATCGGGATTTTGATTAAGATTATTTATCAACGTATCCAAGCCTTCGGCTAAATAAGTACTAGAAAGCTGTAAGGATATTTTTTTACTATCTGTAAATACTCCATAGCTATTCAAGAATTCTACAAATTCTTCTTCATTTTCAATATATAAATTTAATCCATTCACCCTGCTACTTTCATAATAATTATAATTATAATCGCTAGCCTCATATTCGCCATAAATAACGCTATTTGTGTGCATAGCGGCAAACGCTAAGTCAGACATTCCAAAATACTTGTGATTGATGTATTCTGTGTCAACAACAGTACCTTCTACCGTCTCTTCATTTATAAAAGAACCCCAGGTTACATCAACGACATACCACTTGTTGTCTAATTTAACTTTATTCCAAGCGTGTCCATTTCCATTTACATAACCGCTTACTTTATAACAAGGAATTCCCTCAAACCAACATAGCATAACGAATGCTTTTGATAATCCATCACAAACTGCCTTGTGGTCAATAAAAACACCCTCTAGATGGTATATATTATAATTGTAAGCATTAGCTACTCCCGCAGGTGCTTCTTCAAATACAGTGTTTAATATAAGCCAATCATAAAATGCCGTTGCTTTTTGCAAATCGGACATATCATCTCCAATAATTTCTCTAATTACTGATTTTATTTTCTCTTCTACAGCTTTAGCAATATATGTTTGTGGCAATGGATATTTACCATTTTCTGCCGCAATGTACATTTGGTCCGTTGTATCTACCTCTTTACCCTCTTTGTCATAGATTTCAAAATCACTATACTCATCACCATAAGGCGAAGTAGAATAATTTGTGCTTACCGCCACCGCAGGGTCAATTTCTACAACGGTATCACTGTTTATAAAAGTACTTGCATTATAATTCTTATAAATATTTATGTAATACCCGCCATCATCAATATCATAGTCCATTTGCAATATTAAATCGGCAGTTTCGCAATATGCGTATTGCGCACCCTTAATTGACTTGTACAAGTCAATAAGCTGTTCATCTAAACTAATTCCAATATCATCAGTGTAAGGATAAAAACTTTCTATCTCGCTATAATCAAAATCAAGAAATATCTTTATCGAATATTCTCTATCGTAGACATGTTCTTGTAAAGTAACTCTTTCTCTAGTCGTAACAAGAGAATTTATTCCAATACTAGGCTCATAGCTAATTACATAGTCTAAAACATCTCCCAATTCTTCCATATTTCGTATATATCCGTTTGTAATTACTTCATTTATCGGACTTAAATAATAACAATGTCTATCAACATCTATATAATCATAAAAAACTTCAGCAGAACCACTTGTTGCTTTATATCCGTAACAAATATAGTTGGTAAACTCTCCACCTTTTTGTTTTATTCTTACTTTAAATTTCGAATTAAAGTCAACGAAATCACTTGGCAATATACAATAATAGTCTCCAAAGTATTCTTTATCTTCTGTACTATTAAGTAATACAACTTCTCCATTTTCGTTGGTTATTTCTACCCAATAGGTATTGACGCCATCTACTGCGTCCCAATAAACTATAGGCGTAAATTTACCTATTTCATTTATTCCATCAATAACTACATTATCTATACTATCATTACCCCGTATTGCAAGGTCTTGATATTTATAATCTGAACTATCTAAAATGTTGCTAGCAAGACTAATATCTGTCATACCTCTAGGGCATATTTTAATTATACTTGAATATGCAGAAAAGATTTCTCCATTTACTTTAGCGGCTACGCCGTTTAGAATTCCTTGCCCTTCAATCATAATATATCCAGTAATGCTGGGACTATAATAGAAAGTTTCTCCCTCAACGGTAGACCCTATAGACGCTCTTGTCCCGTCAATTACATTGCCGTTTTCATCACAAATATGCATATACCAATTATAAATTTCCGGTGGAATTCCTTCATTGAAAATATTTGGATTAATAACTATTGTATCGCCTATAATATAGCGATTAACATTAAATTCGTATTCTTGTCCTTGTCCTTCTTGTAAAAAATCATCTTCATCAAAAGCTTTGGCTTCCAAATAATAATCACCATCTAAATTCAAATTAACTTCTAAGTCAGGAGTTTCTGCTAGCGTTGTCGCAACTTTAATAGCGTCCTTGTCTTGCTGTCCAATTCTTCTTAAATACCAATCAAAATGGTCCATACCTGCGGCACTTGTATTCAAGTTAAAGGTAACTTCTTGCCCGTACATATAATTTGCTGCTGGCTCTTCATTATTATTTTCATAAAAATAACCAAATCCTGAAAAATTATTATATATATGAATTTCTTCACTTTGATAAACAATTTCTTCTTGCTCTTTTGCCTTTACCTTAACCGATACTCTATAAGTTTGTGGATTTAAACTATTCGGTATATGCTCGTACTGTGATTGTCCATCTTGTGAAGTTATCCTCTCCTCACCCACATACCACTGAATACGAGGATTTGGGTCGGAACTAGGTTCTAATGGGAGTAAATTAAAAATTATACTTGTATTAGTACTTACAGTCGTTGTTTGTTTGAATTTTGGCGAAGGATTGGTTACTTCCAAAGAATATCTTGCCGCCACATATTTAACTAGAATTGAAATTCTACCCGTTATGGTTTTTCCTGATTTTGTAATACCTTCCGCAATTATTGTAGTTGGACCTGATTGAAGAGGCGTTACGACACCTTCTGCATCAACGGATGCTATTGTCGGGTCCAATGAAGTAAAAGTTATATCCCTGCCATCTTGTGCGTGGTAAGGCACTATATCGTATTCTAATTTTACACTTTCGCCCTTATAGAGCATTTCTATAATTTCTTGCTTAAAATTTATTTGTTTAACTTCCGCATTTTCAATAGTAAGCATAATAGTAAGTTTTGCATTTTTATTGCTTGTAGAAGTGACTATTAATGGAATTTTGGGTGTAGCTACTTCTTCATTAGGATTATCCGGGTCTTTCTCAACAACGGGTAATGCTATTGCTTTAATTAAACCATTTTGGTCTACACTAACATATCCCAAATATTTACTTGGAATATAATAACTTAGCTTAATATTAGTCGCCGTCGTTGGTAAAATTTCTATATTAAGTTGATAACTAGATGTTTCACCGGATGGAGACAAGAAAATTTCTGCATCCTCAATGCGAAGGCTATCTACTTCTACATAGTCTTCTGGCAAATTTTCTTTATCTATACACGCGCTTATCGCAAATACAGACAATATTATACTAATAATTAATGCTACTTTTATAATTACCTTTTTCATACACAATAAATATATAACTAAATCGCATTTTTGTCAATATATTACTTGTTTATTTAGTTATACTATTATATAATAAATATATGAAAAATTTTGTACCTATAAACAACAACATTATTGATAAAAAATTACTTTTTGAATATCACCCGCTTGTATTAAGTTTGATAGGCGATGGTGTTCATACTTTGTTTGTAAGAACAATGTTTATACAAAATCACCCTTATTCCATCAATAGTTTACATCAAATAAGCACCGAATATGTATGTGCCCAAGCTCAAGCTAAGGCAATTGCTTTAATTGTTGATACACTTACTGAAGATGAGAATTTTATTTATCGCAAATGTAAAAATGCCCACAGCAATAATATTCCAAAACACGCAACAAAAATGGAATATCATTTATCTTCAGCTTTTGAAGGTTTGCTTGGCTTTTTATATCTTAATGGTCAAAATGATAGACTACAAACATTATTAAGTCTAATATACAATAATGAAACTCAGGAGAAAACAATATGATTATAGAAGGAAAAAATGCAGTAATAGAATCACTAAAAGGTGACATTACTATAGAAAAAGTAATGTTCTTAAAATCTGCTCCAAACAGTAATTTTGATAGCATAATAACTTTATGCAAAGAACAAAATATTCCTTACAATTTTTTAGACAAATACGCTTTAGACAGAATTTCTCCAACAGGAAAACATCAAGGCGTACTTGCTTTTGGTACTGATTTTGTATATTCAGAATTAGATGATTTACTAGTTAAAAAAGACAATGAGTATTTACTCCTTATTTTGCTTGATGGGATAGAAGACCCACATAATTTAGGTGCAATTGTCCGAGTAGCCGACTGCGTCGGTGCAAACGGAATTATTATTTCTAAGCATCGTTGCTGTGGAGTTACCGATACTGCTATTAAGGTAAGTAGTGGTGCTTGTAGTTATGTTAAAATTGCAAAAGTAAACAACCTTAACGACACAATAAGAGACCTTAAAGAAAAAGGTATTTTTGTATACGCTACCGATATGGCTGGCGAAAGTATTTATAAAACAAATTTATGTGGGGATATTGCTATAGTAATTGGAAGTGAGGGAGAAGGCGTACATACGCTTACTCAGAAATTGAGCGATGCCACAATAAGCTTGCCACAAAAAGGTAAAATAAACAGCCTTAATGCAAGTGTAGCTACGGGTGTTGTTTTATATGAGTGCTTAAGACAAAGGAGCAAATAAATATGCTACCGATAGAAGATTTAGATGACATAACCTTAGTTATAAAAGCTCAAAACGGTGATAATGTAAGCATGGAAATATTGCTTAAAAGATATCAAGGTTTAGCTAGAAGTAAGTCACGCAAGTTTTTTCTGACTGACGGTACTAATGAAGATTTGTATCAAGAAGGGTTATTAGGAGTTTTTAAAGCGATTCAGGACTTTGACAGTACCAAAAACGATAATTTTACCGGTTTTGTAGCACTATGTGTTAGTCGTAAAATAATTGATGCGATAAGGACATCTACAAGAGAAAAGCATAAAATGCTTAATGACGCTATCAGCATATATGCCCTTGATGATAACTTTAGTAACAAATATAACGATGACCCTATTAACAAATATACGGTTTTTGAATCAACTGAAGAATTTTATAATAAATTGGATTCACTAATAAAACCAATCCAATTAAAAATCCTAAAATTATATTTAGATGGTTATTCCTATAATGAAATTGCCGAGAAAATGGAAATGCCAGTAAAGAAAATTGACAATTCCTTAAATGCTGTTAAAATTAAAATTAAAAAAAATAAAGATTTTTTTGATAAACAGGAGCATTCTTAAATGATAGGTGTTATTGACATCGGAAGCAATTCTGTTAGATTGCTATATAATAAAAAAAAATATATACAAGTAACCCAACTTAGTGAAGGTTTACTTCTTACCAATAATTTACAAGAACTTCCTATGGAAAGAACAATAAATGCAACATTTGAGCTATATAAATACGGCTTCGAATTAGGTGCAACAACAGTGCTGACATTTGCCACTGAAGCTGTTCGAAGTGCGAAAAATTCTATTATATTTGTAAATAAATTAAAAAATTTAGGGATAAATATTGATATAATCGATTCGAAAATGGAAGCTCAAATTGGCTTTTTAGGTGCATACACGACAGGTAAAGTCGGAATTCTTGATATCGGCGGTGCTAGTAGCGAATTAATAGTTGGCGATAAAAATAATATTTTTTATGATTATTCTCTTAATTATGGTTGCGTTAGATTAAAAGATTTTTCACTTGAAAAAAACAAATCGGAATTATTCGAGTTTATCCACAAAAAAGTTCAAAATTACGGAGCAGTCCCTCCATTTGAAAAACTTATAGGTATCGGTGGAACCGCTACTTCTTTAGCTGCTATTATATTAGAACTCGACCCGTACGACCCCGAAATTGTTCATAATAGTATAATAACTTATAGTCAAATAGAAAAAGTGGTAATAAAAATGTACAATATGACCCCTGAAAACCGTATGACTATTCGTGGAATACACCCAAAAAGAGCTTTAGTTTTGCCATACGGCGGGTTTTTGCTTTTATCAATTATGTCATATCTAAAAGTTGACAAATTAACCATATCGGAAAATGACAATTTAGAAGGTTATCTTAAATTAAAAGGTAATTCTTAATCCATAACTTCTTCCATTGCTTCTTTTACTATTTTAGGAAATCTTGACGATTGTATTGCTGATAATAAATCTTCATTATTTTGCGCTTTTGCTCTCCAGATTTTATAATAAAGAAAAATCTTCCATAGATTTTTAGCTTGGAATTTAGTTAGAATATCTAAAGCACTTTCTCTTTTTTTAGGGTTTGTCTTTACAACAATATTATCTAATTCTACAGTAACATTTTCATTTGCTAATACTGTAATAACTATTTCTTTATCTTCTTCTACCTTAATTTCTTCAACATTTTTGCCATTTACGATATTCCCGCTAGCAGATATTATATCCATAAACTTTATGCGGTAAATTCTTTTATGTTTAGTTACAGAAATATCACCTTCTACCTCATTAATTTTGAATGTAATTTTATTATCGTTTTCTTTAATCTCAAATTTTGTAATTGCGGATTTCCCTTGCTTATAATCAAGACTAATTCCATCATCTTCATACATAGAAAATTCATTAGTTCCCCTATATAAAAGTAGTGTAATATCACTTGGATTGCTTGTGTCATTACCTTCATTATTTGCTAGTGGCAATATAGTTCCTTCTCGAGCAAGAACCGGTATTGATGACCAACTACGAAACATATTTTTATAACCTTCGCCTTGATATATTCGACCAGTAAAGATATCTGTATAACGACCTTCAGGAACCCATACTTTAGTTTTTGCCATATTTATTTTTTTGCTTTTCTTAGTTACCACCGGGGCTACAAGTAGTTGTGTACCGAACATATATTCGTTGGGCACATTGTACGCCTCTTCACAATTTGGGTAAGAATAATACATTGGTTCACATAAATTGCTACCTACCGTATGTGATAGATAATTCATAGTATAAATATAAGGAATTAGCTTATGGCGAAGACGCAAAAATTTGTTTACATTCTGCCTAACTTCTTCGCAATATTTCCAAGGTTCTTTACCCATTAATTCTTGATTTGTAGAGTGCAAACGGTTGATAGGACTAAACACCCCGAATTGACACCATCTAAGATATAATTCATCATCGTGTACACCAAAATAATGTCCACCAATATCGTGACTCCACCAGCCATAACCAATATTTGAAGCGTTAGCAGTAAAATATGGTTGAAACCGCAAAGTCGCCCAGGTGGTAAAAGTATCACCGCTAAATCCAAGTGGATACCTATGAGAACCAACGCCACAGAATCGGCTTAGAAGCAATCCTCTTCTGTTGTTTCTACAATTATCTAAAAAGTGGTAGTGATTAAGTGCCCATAGCGGGTCCAAATTGGGTACATCACTTTTTTTGCCTTGTTGCCAATCTAACCACCAAAAATCCACGCCCTCATCTTCATATGGGTGATGCAAAATATCAAAATATGCGTTAATAAATTTATTATCTTTTAAACTAAACGGAATAGTTTGTTTACTTTCAGCCTCAACTCCCATTTCCTTTGCCATAGCTTCATATTGGTCTTCAAAGCAACGAACGCCACTAGCTGGGTGTAAATTTAGCGTGGTATGATAATTATGGTCTTGTAGCCATTTTAGGAATGCTTTATAATCATAAAATAAATCTGTATTCCAGCTATACCCTGTCCAACCTTCAGGTAAAAATGGATTTGACCCGTGAAAATTCGTTCCAAACTTTTTATTTACCTTTACCCAATGCCAATCCATATCTACAGTCGCTATACTAAATGGCAACTTCTCTTTTTCAAATCTTTCCATAAGTGAGGTATATTCATCTTGCTTATAAGCCTTATATCTTGACCACCAATTCCCTAAAGCATATCTCGGAATTAATGGCACTTGTCCACAAACTTTATAAAAATCGGATATTTGTTCTTTATACTCAACGCCATAAGCAAAAACATAATAATCTTTTTCTATAAATCTTCTTGTTCTTATTTCTCCATCACTATTAATTATCAAACTTTTACTATCGTCAATTACACTTACTCCATTTTTAGACAAAATTCCATTATTTAATTTTACTTTGCCATTTTTCCTATCCAAAGTTCTTAATGTACCTTTTAGATTTCCACGATTATTCACAGAAACAAAATTTGTACCAAGTTTTACTTGAAAAAGAGCTTTATTTTTTTCATTAAAATAAAAAGTTGCTTTGCTTGTTGATATTTCTAGTATATTTTTATCTTTTACTATTTCAAAATCAACTTTTCCCACATCTCTACACCAGACAGCCTGCGTAATTTCATCTAAATACTCGCTATTTTTATTTATTTCTACCCTAATTAGTCTATCTGTAATAAGAGTAAGTCGATACCCATTACCCAAATAAATATTGTTAATATTACCTAATCCGCTATTTTCTATTACTAAATGCTTATTTAATGCTGTCATTAATTTTTTTCTCCTTAATAAACTGAATATATATATAACTATATTCTAGCATATACAATTTCCTTTTACAATATCAAAAAGCGTCAAAATTCGTCAAAAAAAGAAATTGCGAAAAAGTCTTTGACTTATTATTATATTTGTACTATACTTTATTACGCTATATATTTATATATAAAACAATTTAACACAAAATAAAACCATGATAGGGACATATATTACAATTATCGGAGGATATTTTTATGGAACAAATATTAGTAAGAAAATGCAAATATGAAGCAATGGAAAAAACTTTAGAATTATGTGAAACAACAAAAAGAGAAGAAATATCTGAGCAAATTCAACGAGCAAAAGAATTTGGCGATTTAAGCGAAAATGCTGAATATAGCGCAGCTAAAGATGCCCAAAATGAAAATGAAACCGCTATTGCTAAACTTAGAGAGACTTTAAAGGTTATCGGTATAATTGACCCAAAGAAAGTTAAAACTTCAGCAGTAGGACTAGGTACAGTTGTTACTATTATTGATGAAGAATTTGGCGATGAAGACACTTATACTATTCTTAGCAGCCTTGAAGCTAATAGCGATAATAACATAATTAGCATTTTAAGCCCTCTTGGAAGTTCTTTACTTGGACACAAAGTAGGAGAAAGCATTACCGTGAAAACTCCCGGTGGAAAGTTCATAGCAAAAATCAAAGCAATTTCCAAGTGTAACAATTTATAAAAAAATTAAGGAGTTTATATAATGGATATATCTAATGATGCATCTAACCAACCTAACGAACAAGAATTATTAAATAGTGAAATAACTAATCGTCGTAAAAAACTTAGCGATATGCGCGAAAACGGTTTTGACCCTTATGAAATCACTACTTATGATAGAAAACAAAGAGCTCAAGAAATTCACGACAATTATTCTGACTATGACGCAAAAACCGTTTCTATAGCAGGAAGATTAATTTCTCGTCGTATTATGGGTAAAGCTAGTTTTGCAAACATTCTTGACAGTGGTTGCCAAATTCAAATTTATGTTAGAAAAGATATGATTGGTGAAGATGAATATACATTCTTCAAAAAATCGTTAGATGTCGGCGATGTTTTAGGTATAGAAGGTGAAGTATTTACTACACATATGGGAGAAATAAGTGTAAAAGCAAGCAAAGTTGTTTTGCTTTCAAAATCACTTCTTCCACTTCCAGAAAAATATCACGGTCTTACAAATACAGATTTGCGTTATCGTCAACGTTATGTTGATTTAATTTGCAATCCTGAAGTTATGGATACTTTCAAAAAGCGTAGCCAAATAATTAGTTGCATTCGTAATTTCCTTGACCAAAAAGGATTTATTGAAGTAGAAACACCAATTCTAAACAGTATTGCTGGCGGTGCTTCAGCTAGACCATTTGTTACACACCATAATACACTTGATATTGATATGTATTTGCGTATCGCCCCAGAATTATATCTAAAAAGATTAATTGTCGGTGGTTTTGATAAAGTATACGAATTAGGAAGATTATTCCGTAACGAAGGTATGGATATAAAACATAATCCAGAATTTACTACAATAGAATTGTATCAAGCTTATGCTGATTACAATGATATGATGAATATAACAGAAGAAATGTTTAAGTACTGTGCAGAAAAAGTCCTTGGTACAACTACAATTGATTATCAAGGTACAGTTCTTGAATTTAATGGAAATTGGCCTCGTCTTACTATGGTAGAAGTAGTTAAGAAATACACAGGTATTGATTTTGATAATATGGATTTAACAACTATTTTTGCTAAAGCTAAAGAAATTGGTATTGAATTTAATGGTAATGAATCATGGGGCAAAGCACTATATGAAGTGTTTGATAAAAAAATAGAAGAAAATTTGATACAACCTACATTTATTATTGATTATCCTGTTGAAGTTAGTCCACTTGCAAAACGCAAACCTAGCGACAAAAGGTTAACCGAAAGATTTGAATTCTTTATTATGGCTAGAGAAATGGGTAATGCATTTAGCGAACTTAACGACCCTATTGACCAAAAAGAGCGTTTTGAGCAACAAGCTAAAGAAAGAGACAACGGCGATGATGAAGCACAAATGACTGATAATGATTTTGTTAATGCTTTAGAATATGGAATGCCTCCAACGGGTGGTTTAGGAATTGGTATCGATCGTATGGTTATGCTTTATACAAATACTTATAGTATTCGTGATGTATTGCTTTTCCCTACTATGAAACCTAAAAAATAATGTCACTAACAACAAATTTATTACTTCATAATAATAATATAAGTTTTCATACCCCCGGTCATAGCAATATCTCTTTGCCTATCGACCTAAATAAATTTGATACTACTGAATTATCTTATAGCGATAATTTATTAACACCTATCGGTGATATAAAAATATTAGAACAACAATTAGCTTCTGTTTATAAAACGGAAGCTTGTTTTATTTCTACTAACGGTGCGACCAATTGCATTTATCAAGCTTTCTATGCTCTTAAATCCTTAGGTCCTTTTTTGCTTGTAGGACAATCACATTCTTCTTGTTATAATGCGTGTCGTACTTTGCAAATTAAGGCTTATCATATTGACAAATTAGAAATTGACAAACCTATAAATAGTGATATAAAAGTTATTGTAATTACTTCTCCTAACTATTTTGGACACACAAAAAACCTACAAAAAATATCGGAATTTTGCACTCAAAATAATCTTATTTTAGTAGTAGATGCGTCACATGGTTCACATTTTCAGTTTAGCGATGATTTGCCAGTTTCGGCTACCATATATGCAGATTTGGTTATCCATAGTCTACATAAAACAACTCCAGTAGCCACAGGCGGAAGCGTACTTTGCGTAAAAAAACCCTATGTAAATAATTGCGTATTTGCTCGCAAAATGCTACATTCTTCATCACCTTCTTATCCAATAATTATCAGTATAGAAAATATGCTTGGAAGCTATGTTAAAAATGCCAACACAAATTATCATAATATAAAATTAGCCATAGAAAAGTTTTCTGCTGAGTTAAGCGATAATTATAAAATTGAAAAAAATGACGATTTTTCCAGACTAGTTATTACTAGTAATTTTGACGGACATAAATTAATTGATGAACTTTGTAAAAATTATCAAATAGATTTAGAAATGGCATTCAAAAATAAAATAGTTGCCATAGTGACACCGTATAATTATAATTATTTAGACACTTTATCTATTGCATTAAATAGTATAAAAACCCTTGATAGCTATGTCGATAATGATTACCCCTGCACTTATCATAAAGAAGCTACACTCCTTGAATTTGGTGGTGAGGTAGAGTTCTTGCCCGTCGATGTTTGCGTAGGTAGAAGGGCTTTTTCCGAAATTGGGTTTTATCCACCGGGAGTGCCACTTTTATATAGTCACGATATACTTGATGCTGATAAAATTATGCTAATTAAAAAAAATCAAGAATTTACATTCGGACTTGTAAATAATACCATTCCTGTGGTAAAATAAAAGTTGGAGATATTTATGAAAACAATAAAAGGATTTATTACATTTGAGGGTTGCGAAGGAGTAGGAAAATCTTCCCAACTTCATATGCTAGGCGAATATTTAATAGAAACAAATCAAAAAGCTGTGTTTACCAGAGAACCAGGTGGCACGCCTTTTGCTGAAAAAATTAGAGAACTTATTCTTACCGAAGAAATGAATGCATACGCTGAAGCCAATTTATTTGGTGCTGCAAGAAGTGAGCATATAGATAAAATAATATTACCCGCAATAAATGATGGGAATTTGGTTGTTTGCGACCGTTATATCGACAGTTCACTAGCTTATCAGGGTTATGCTCGTGGACTTGGTACAGAACTTGTTGAACAAATCAATAGTTACGCTATAAATTTTTGTATGCCACAAGCTACTGTTTTCCTTAATATGGACCCGAATGACAGTTGGAGAAAACGCAAAGGGAAAATAATTGAAAATGACCGTATGGAAAGAGAAGATGCAATGTTTCATACAAAAGTATATCAAGGATTTTTAGCTCTTAGTAAAAAATATGCTGATAGATATATCGAAATTATTCCACAAGAAAGCAAACAAGGTACTAATGATGATATTATTGCAAACTTGCGTAATAGAGGTATAATAAAGTGAATCTAGAACTACTTGACCATCTTAATTGTTATCAAAATTTACTTAATGATATTTCTAACGGGCATTTGGTACACGCATATATTTTTATTAGCGATGACCAAGAAATTAGACAAGCACTATTTATGAAAATGGCTTTAGCTATTTATTGTGCGGATAATAATACAAGCTGCCATTCTCAAATAATAAATCATAACCACGTTGATATCCGTTACTACGATGCAGACACAAAACTAAAAATAGATGATATAGAAGCAATAATCGAAGATACACACATATTACCCGTTGCTTCAAATCATAAATTGTATTTTATTGATAATGCAGACAAACTGGATAAACGTTACCAAAATAAGTTGTTAAAAACCTTTGAAGAACCGCCGAAATATGTTAGTATAGTATTAGGCGTAAATAATGAAACAAGTTTATTAAGCACTATTAAGTCAAGAGGGAAAAAATTATATATAGATGGATTAAATCCTGCCGATATTTATGCGGAATTAGTCAAAAAGGGAATAGATAGTGACCTTGCAAAACTTGCATCTGGATATAGCAGAGGTAATTATAAAAAAGCATTGGATTTTGCTAGTAATGAAAATTATAAAGAAATTTATGAGCAAACCTTACTTACCTTTAGGACATTAAAAAACTCTAAACAAATTATTGACCATCTATACTTAAATATTTTTAATAAAGAAAATATATCCCTTACTTTAGATTTCTTAGAATTGTTTTTGTCGGACATACTAAAAATAAGTACAAAAAGCAATTTACCTAAATACACACTAATAGATGACAAAATTTTAGAAGAGTTAGCAAAAGAATATAGTGCTACAAGTGCATATATGGCGATAGAAGCCATAAACAATGGACGTGCCAAACTAAATAGCAATATTAGTTTGATAAGCGTAACTGAAAAAATATTATTCGATATATTGGAGGCTAAATATAAATGGCAATAGTAGTTGGCGTAAAATTTAAGAACACAGGCAAAATGTATTACTTTTCGCCTAAAGATATAGAATTTAAGTTAAACGACGGAGTAATTACAGAAACCGTGCGTGGACTTGAATATGGAACAATAAGTCTAGCAAACAGAGAAATTAATGATGAAAACATAGTAGCTCCGCTTAAAGATGTAGTGCGTAAAGCCAATCTCGATGATTATAAATCTAATCAAGAAAATATGGCAAAACGTGATTACTTAATGCGAGTAGCTAAAGAGAAAACCCAAAAATTCGAATTGGATATGAAAATCGTTGATGCTGAATATACTTTTGACAAGCAAAAAGTCATTATTTACTTTACTTCTGACGGTCGAATTGATTTCCGTGACTTAGTAAAGGAACTAGCTAGCGTTTTCCACGTTAGAATCGAACTTCGACAAATTTATGAACGTGATAACATTAAAATGAAAGGTGCTTTAGCTATTTGTGGCAGACCTTGTTGTTGTACCACTTTCCTAAATGATTTTGAAAAAGTTGGTATAAAAATGGCAAAAGTTCAAGGACTTAGCTTAAATCCACAAAAAATTAGCGGTTGCTGCGGCAAACTTATGTGTTGTCTAAAATACGAATATGAATATTATGATGAAGTTTCTAAATTAATGCCAAAATTAGGTAGTTTCGCCCATACCCCAGATGGTGAAGGCACAATTATAAAACACGACATTTTACAACAAGAAGTTAAGATGAAAATTATGCTTGATGATGGTAGTTATGATATCCGTAGTTATCCACTTGCTGATGTCAAACAAAATGAAAAGCCACAAAACAATAACTACAAAGCACAAGACAATTCTACCAATCGTGATAATTCTAGCAATAATGATAATAATTCTAGAAACAACAATAATACTAGAAACAATGATAATAACTCTAGAAATAATAATGATGATTCTAGAAACAATAATAATAGGAATAATAATTATAATAGAAATAATAACAATGATTATAACAAAAATGACACTAAAAAAGAAGAAAATTAATATTTAACACTTTTTAAATAAAGACCTTTAGCGGGGAATGTTTTTCCCGCTTTTTTTCTGTCTTTTGTGATTAATACTTGTTCGATTGCGTTTTCATTTAGCGTACCTACGCCTATAAAAGCAAGAGTCCCTGCTATAATTCTAACCATATTATATAAAAATCCGTTGCCCGTTATATAAAAAAATATTTCATCTCCGTTTTTTTCTAAATGTGCATCATAAATAGTACGTATTGTATTCTTTATACTGCCTCCAACTGATGAAAATCCCACAAAATCGTGTGTCCCAACTAATTCTTTGCAAACATTTTGCATTTTTTCATAATTTAGCATATCTTCAGAGTAAGGAATTTGTCCGTAAGTATCTTCTCTAATTGGACTTAAAATCCTTGAAACATAAAATTTATAAATGTAAGTTTTTTTCTTAG
>JBAXZI010000036.1:0-17417 GCA_041670385.1 Clostridia bacterium
CAAGACGGTGAGTTAATGTCACATATTGATGTGGCTAATAAATTGCGTAAATTGCAAAATAAAATAAGAACTAATCAAGGAAATGATAATTTCCAAATATTTGTGGTTTTGGGCAATCACGATTTGTATAATCCAGAAAGTTGGCGTTTTGATAATGCTAATGGACAAAAAACGAAGTTTTTTTATACAACAAGAATGGATATTTCTATGATATATGCAGGATTAGGATATCCAAATATTTCAAATGAGGATGCAACAAATTATTATAGCGGACTTACTGAAGTATTGCCTTCGGGTTATGAATTTACAAATAGTTATTTAAGTAGTGATTTTAGTTATACTTGGCAATTCCTTAAAAACGATGGCGAGGGAAAAACTCGCACATTTTCATATGGAACTGATGCAACTAGTACAGATAAAGAACAACTATGTATGCACAAATTTTTGACTGATGGTATTGTTAATACTATTGATAATAGTTCAGGTTTTGCTTATTCTGATCAATGTTATGCTTATGAGCTACTTGATAATGATCATTATGCTTTTAAAGGTCAAGATTTAGAAATTGGAGAACTTACATATATTGCACAAAGAAAAGATTGTGAAGTATCTATAGTAGGTATGGATGTTGTATTGAGTAATGTAATTGGTGGTCATATTTTAGGTGGTTGTCTACAAAGTAAAACCATGGATTGGATGACTAAAAATGAAAATTTTGCTAAGCCTTATGCTGATACAATTGTAGTTGGGCAGTGTCATCATTCTGTATTACCTCATTGGGGTATGGAAGAAGAAGTAACCACTGGATTTATAATTTATAATTGGCAAGAAGTTGCTGACTTTTTAGCTGATTATGGTATGAGATATGTTTATACCGGTCATATGCACGCTAATGATACCGCAAGTAGAGTTAGTTTTAATGGCAATCAAATTATTGATATGGAAACTAGTGCAAATGTAAGTGTAGGTAGTTCTTACAAAGTTACTAGAATACATTACGGGAATGTTAATGGCGTAACTGCTGAAAATTCTTATTTAAGTTGTTTTTCCAATGTACAAGTACATTGTCCTAATTTATTTGATAAAGTTTATAAAGATGATAAGTACGGATATGTTGCACAAAATAAACTTGGTGAATTTTTAGATTATAATGGTAAAAATATTATCAATTATTCGAATTATGCGTTAAGAAGAGTTTATCAAAATATGGTAAATAATATTCTTTCTAGTTATCTAAAACCTAGTATTACACAAAATTTAGGTGATATATTAAGTGATTTGACATTTGGTGGAATTAATTTGGGTAGTTATGCTGATGATGCAATTCAATTAGCTGATAATCTGATTAGTGAAATTAATACAAAGATTCTTACTGATTATGAATATAAAGGCAATACGGCAATGTATAAATTGCCCGAAAATAAAGTGTTTGGTTATTTAGAAGAATTAGTGCTAAAAGTATGTGATTATAATCTTAATACAGAGACGGAAGAACAAATAGGCGTTTATGGGTTGGTAATTGATGCTTATGCAAGCCATTGTGCAGGTACTGATGTAGCTGAAGTTTCTGACTTAAGTATAGCAAAACAATCTGCATTGAAATCTATTTATTCTGGAGAATTTGTCCATAAAATGTTTGAAATTTTGCTAGATAAGCAAACTGGTTTGTATAAAATAATCGAAGGTTTGCAAAATACTACTTTAGATTTGAGTAAAAATATTAGTTCTGACTTAAAATCATTAATAAATTTGTTTGGTCCTGTTATTGGATTAAAAGGTGAAAACAAAATAGATTTAGCAAATTTCAATTTGGGTAAAATTGTTAAAATAGCTGCTTCAAGTGATGTCGTAAAGAATTTAATAAACAATTATGGTATTGCTGTAGATTTAGAGAATAACTCAATTACGGAAGTGCTAGATGATGTGATTGATAAATATTTAACTGAAAGCCTAGAAAAAGCATTAGGGGAATATGCCTTTGATGTTGTTAGCAACTTTGCTTGTGATGGTGGGCATCAAGATGTATTTACTGAAGAAGAAGTCTTGTTAAAGGTTTATCCTGAAGAAAAGTATACATATATTAACAAGTCTAGAGATGAAGATATAACAATTGATAACGGAAAATTGCCAAGTATGATAACAATAAACTATGGCGAAGACCCAGCTACTACTCAAAACTTTACATATTTTACCGATAGAAGAGTTACTGATGGGTGTATAGAATATGTAGAAAAAGATGGCGATCGAAATAGCCGAATTAGAGTAAATGCAACTAATGAAATTTATGCGACAACCAAGCCGCTTATAGATTTAGGGATTTGGTGTCAAAGTGGATATGTGGAAGTAGGACGGCATACGATAGCATTATCGGATTTGAAAGCTAATACCTCTTATGAATATAGAGTAGGTAGTAAGTCAAAAGGATATTGGTCAGAATGGAATACATTCAAAACCGCTAATGATGTAGGCTTTGAAGTATTTATCGGAAGTGATATGCAATCAAGTACACTTCATGCTTATGACAGATTAAGCGAAATTTATGAAGGTATCGACGGAGTATTTGATAATATTGACTTTATTATAAACCCTGGTGATTGCGTAGATAATAGTCGTAATTACTCGCAATTTAAATGGTGGCTAGATTCGACTGATTTCTATGCAAATAATGCAATGGTTGTGGCATCGGGTAATCACGAAGTAAAGAATTTTGAAATAGCTAAAGCAAGTAATTTAGCTTATTATAAAGGTGTTGCTGATACAAATTATTATAAACTAATAAAAGAAGATTTAGAAAGTGATATAGTCGAAATAAACTCTAACGTTGTATCAAATAATTATAATTATTTATATTCACATTTTAATTACCAATTACCAGATAATCAAGTTTGTGAAAACGGTTTCTATTACTCATTTAATTATCAAGGTGTACATTTCACTATACTTAATACAAATGATATTGAAGATGATCAATTAGCTAAAACGCAAACAGATTGGCTTGTTAAAGACTTACAAGATAATGCAGAAAAAATTAAGGTAGTTATTATGCACAAATCTTTGTATAGTGCAGGAAGTCATTCATTTGATACTGAAGTCGTTGGAATGAGAAAGCAACTTACACCAATTTTTGCGGATAATAACGTACCACTAGTTATTGGTGGGCACGACCATACTTATACAGAATCATATTATTTGGGTAAAGATGGTAAAAAAATACTTACTACAGAAAATGGAAAAAATGAAATAGGGGCTGAAGGTACATTATATTTAACTATGGGTGCTATGTGTGAAAAATTCTATAATTATGAAAGTAATCCTGATGTAGATATAAATACAGGAAAAAGTCTTCATAATAATCAAGACCATTTGCAAGACCCAGTATTCGGTAAATTAGTTTATGACGGAAAAACATTAAGTTATCAAGGCTATCAATATTTGCGTCAATTTAACGAAAATGGTGATGTAATTGGCGGAAAAGTAGTTGAAATCAAGAAAAGTCTTGATTGGGAAAATCTAATTGCTATTATTTTAGTTGGTTTTGTTGTTATATTACTATTTGTAGTAATAGTAATAGCAGTAATTAAAGCAAAAAAAGTAAAGCCATTCGAAAATTAAAAATTTGAGAGATTACATATTTATGAAACAAGGCAGCGAGTTATTTATCGTTGCCTTGTTTTTTGTCTAATTTTTTATTTATTATATCTTCGTATTTCCAATAAGCACTTGGTCTTATCGGTCGAGTGTAAGGTGGAGTATTAAAATATAGCATTAAACATTTACCTATTGTATCGTGAATAGCAAATTCCCAATCAATCAATTCCCCATTATTTATACGCTGTTTAATGCGGTTGTGGTAAGGGTACATTATTGGGAATATTGTTCTACAGCAATCTTGTAATTAGTTGCATAAAAACTAGGCAAAGTGCCGATATCTGACCAATAATTATAATCTACATATGCAAAAACTTCACCTATTAATTTAGGTATAAGCTGTTTGCCAAAATCATAAGCACCTTCGGGGATTAACTTTAGTACTTCTTTATTAATTATATAAATTCCTGTATTAATTAAAGCGGGTTTTGTGGTATTGGGCTTTTCAACAAATTTTTCTACTTTATTATTTTCATCAATTTCCAACACGCCAAGACCTAAAGGGTTTTCTTTAGGCTGTGCTATTAGTGTAAAAAAAGAGTTTTTAGCGTTGTGGAACTTAATTGCTTTGCTTAAATCTATTTCAGTAAAAGCGTCACCGCTAATAACGATAAAGTCCTCATCAACAAATTTAATTGTTTTTTTGACGCCTCCCGCAGTGCCTAGTGGCTCTTTTTCTAAAAAATATTTTATTTTTACACCCCATTTTGCACCATCATCAAAATAATTCATAATGCTTTCGGGCATATAACCTAGAGTAATTGCTATGTCTGTAATATTATGTTTCTTTAATAGTAAAATAATATATTCCAAAATAGGTTTATCTATTATTTTCATCATAGGTTTTGGGGTGTCATTGGTCAATGGAAGTAATCTTGTACCTTTGCCACCTGCCATAATTACTGCATTCATACTTAGTCCTCCCTAATAGTAATAATATTATTATAATTGTAAATAATGATATAGATATTAGATAATTTGTCCATTTTTAACTTGTTTTATACTATGCGTTTTACTTGTAAATTTATCGATTTTAAGATATAATTAAAGTATATGTAAAAATTAATATATTATTTATCTAGTAAAACTAAATAATATTAACGAAAATAGAACAAAGTTATAAAGACAAAAAAATGATTAAGGAGAATAAATGGCAAAACAATTAAGAATAGCATTCTTAGGCGGTGTAGGGGAAATCGGGAAGAATATGACTGTATTCGAATATGGTGAAGATATAATAATGGTGGATTGTGGACTTAGCTTTCCAAGTATGGATGAAACACCGGGGGTAGATTTTATAATTCCAGATTATTCATATTTGATGGATAAAAAAGACAAGATGAGAGCAATTTTTATTACTCACGGACACGAGGACCACATTGGGGCATTGCCCTATTTCTTGAAAGATTTTAATGTACCAGTATACGCTAGTAATTTAGCAATTGGTTTGATTTCACACAAATTGCAAGAGGCAAAGCTTAAAGATAGAAAACTTATTAGCATAGAAGGTAATCAAGTTATTGAAGCGGGGAAATTTAAGGTTGAATTTGTAAAGGTAACTCATTCTACAGCTGGCAGTAATGCAATATGTATTACTACGCCTAAAGGTATTGTATTTGTTACGGGAGATTTCAAAATCGACCATACACCTATTGACCATAAATGTACTGACCTTGCAAGAATTGCAGAAATTGGAAGCAGAGGTGTATTGTTGCTTATGCAAGATAGTACCAATGTAGAAAGAGCAGGTTATAGTATGAGCGAAAGCAATGTTGCTAAAGCGTTAGATCATCAATTTGAATTAAATCTTGATAAAAGAATTATTGTAGCAACATTTGCTAGTAATGTCCATAGAGTGCAACAAATTATTGATTGTGCAGTAAAACATAATAGAAAAGTTGCTTTTAGTGGAAGAAGTTTATTAAATGTTGTTGCTATTGCAAGAACTATCGGTGAATTAAATTATATTGATGATAACATAATTGATTTGTCAGAGGTAAACAAAATACCTTTTGATAGAATTTGTATAATTAGTACAGGCACACAAGGTGAACCTTTTAGTGCACTTACTAGAATGAGTAACGATGATTTCAAGAAGGTAGTTATTAGTGAATTAGATTGTGTTATGTTTTCTTCATCGCCAATTCCAGGTAATGAGAAAATGATATATACAGTTATTAACAAACTTTCACAAAAAGGTGCTTCTGTAGTCTATAAAGCACTTAGCGAAATTCATGTATCGGGACATGCTTGTCAAGAAGAATTAAAATTAATGTTCCGTTTATTGAATCCGCTATATTTTATACCTGTTCACGGTGAATTCAGACATTTGAAAGCACATAAAGAATTAGCTATGTCGTTAGGTATGAGCGAAGACCACATATTTTTGCCTCAAATAGGTAATTATGTCGAAGTAGATAAATCAGGTATCAAGCAATTAGGCAATATAAAATCAGGTATTATGCTTTTAGATGGTTCGATAGCAGTTGAAGATGAAATGCTAATTATTGACCGTAAAAAATTATCTGAAGATGGATTTATAATAGCAATAATTAGTACCAATATTAGTGGGGATGATGGTATCATACAACCAATTATTATTGTGCGTGGTATAAATATTAATGATAAATTCAAAGAAGAATTAAGCCAAGATATTATGGAAGAATTAAGAAACGGAAGTATCGATGATTGTGATATTAATAGTGCTAAGAGATTTTTTAGAAAAACTATTGCAAAAAAATTGTTCCAAAAATTGAAAAGAAGACCAATGGTTATACCAATAATTTTAGATTAAAAATGGAAAAAGAAATAAAAGAATTTTTGGCAGATATACGCACTTTAGCTTATGAAAACCATATACCGGTTATGCGTCCGCTTACTACTGATTTATTAAGTCAATTAGTAAGTGAAACTGAAATTAAGGACGCTTTAGAAATTGGTACAAGTATAGGTGTTAGTGCAAGTTGTTTGCTTGCGAGTAGCGATGCTTTTCTAACTACGATTGAAATAGATGAAGATACCTTAGATAAAGCAAAGGAAAATATAAGCAAATTAGGATACTCAGATAGGTGTAATTTTATATTGGGCGATTGCCACGAAGTAATTAATATGATGAGTGGTAACAACAAATATGATTTTATTGTATTAGATGGACCGAAAGGGCATTATTTAGAATTATACGAAATGCTAGTGCCTATGCTAAAGACTAACGGGACAATGTTAATTGATGATGTGTATTATCATAATTTAGTTAAAAATGATAGATTGCCAGAAAAAAAACATCGTACCATAGTAGTAAATTTACGCAAATTGCTAGAACGGGCAAAAGTTGACAAAAGAGTTATTGCAACAAGTTATGATATAGAAGATGGAGTTTTGGTAGTAAAAAAGGTAAAAGAATATGAATAAAGTTGAATTATTAGCCCCTGTAGGGAGTTTAGATAAACTAGATACTGCTTTACATTTTGGTGCAGATGCTGTTTATTTAGCAGGAAAAGAATTTGGTTTGCGTGCCTATGCAAGTAATCTTACTGATGAAGAAATCAAAATAGCTACTGATAAAGTACATAGTTTGGGTAAAAAAATTTATATTACACTAAATATATTTGCAAGTAATAGAGATTTTGATAAAATTCATTCTTATATAAAATATTTATACGAAATTAAGGTAGATGCAGTAATAGTAAGTGATGCAGGAATTATTAGCTATATTCGTAAAAATTTCCCTAATTTAGATATTCATTTATCTACTCAAGCAAATATAACCAATAAATATGCGGTTGCATTTTGGAGAGATATTGGAGTAAAAAGAGTTGTATTGGCAAGAGAACTTTCCCTTACTGATATAAAAGAAATATATGATTATGTAGGCGATAGTGTAGAACTTGAGGCATTTGTTCACGGTGCTATGTGTATTTCTTATAGCGGAAGATGTTTGCTTAGTAATTATTTAGCCAATCGTGATAGCAATCGTGGCGAGTGTGTACAAGCCTGTAGATGGGAATACCGTATAAGTGAAGTAAGTCGTGATGAAAGTCAAGCATTGACTATAGAAGAAGATAAGCGAGGTACATATATCTTGAATAGTAAAGATATGAATACCATTTCTATTATTGATAAAATTATGGAAGCGGGTATTGTTTCTCTAAAAATAGAAGGTCGCGTAAAATCAATTTATTATGTGGGTAGTGTGGTAAGTGCTTATAGGAAGGCAATTGATTCTGTATTAGAAGGTAAAACTATTAGTGCGAAATTAAATGAAGATTTGAATAAAGTTGCTCATCGTAAATACACATTAGGATTTTATATGGGGAAAGAAGCTGAAGTTTGTTTAACCGATTCTCACCCGGATAATGGTTGGCAATTTGTAGCTAATGTATTAGGATATGATGAAGAAAAAAAATGTATTATTGTGCAACAAAGAAATAGATTTTTTGTAGGTGATATACTTGAGGTAGTTACTAATAAAGACATAGAAAGTATAAAAATAGGTAGAGTTTTTGATGAAAAAGGGCAAATTATTGAAGATTGTAAGTATGTGCAACAAATACTATTAATTGAAAGTGATTACAGATTAGACCCAAATGATATGTTGCGGAAATCAAAGATATAGTGTATACTAGAATTTAGATTTAGGAGATAATGATATGCGTTGTAAAAAAACTATTTTAATATTAAGTGGTAAGTATAATAAAGAAGTCGGTGAGTCAATTAAAGAAGTTTTTAATCAAAATAAGACTTGCTTAGCGATTGATGTGAATCATAGAGAACTTGAAAATGGATTTAAGTCTAAATTTTTGGACGTAATTTTTCCACTTGATTCAACATTTAGAAGAAAATGGCGTAAATTGTATAGAAAAATTTTAGCTATGTTTCACGATCGTAATAAAAAGTTAAATTTGAAGAAAACAAAACTTTTAGGTATAAATAGAAAGACTAAAAATGCACTTAATCGATATAATCCAGATATTTTGGTAGTAACAAGTACTCCACTGCTTACTCCAGCAATTTTAGCTGTTCAAAGAAGTGAAATCCCGGTAAAATTATGTGTAGTTGGAGATAGCTTTGTGATACATCAAAAAATGATTAATAACAATGTTGATTATTATTTTGTTGATAATTATGATTTAAGAACAAAACTTGTTGAAAATAATATTGTTGAAGAAAAGATATTTATTGCACCTTTACCACTAACGCAAAAGGCTTTTGAGGAAATAAGCGTTGAAGATGCCTATAAGAAATTGGCACTAAACGATGATAAAAAGACAATCCTTATAAATACAGGTTCTGATGGTGACGATTGCTTTATTGAAGTAGTAAACCAAATAGCAAAAGCTACATTGCAAGCTAATATAATTGTGGCATGTGGTAAAAATACAGCACTTATGACGATAGTTAAAAATAATGGTTTTTTTGCTTACAATGATACTATTAATATGGAAATGGCAATATCTGCAAGTGATTTGATTATTTCTTGTTCGGATAATAAAGTAATTGCACAATCATTGTTAAAACAAAAGCTAGTTTTTGGTATATTCCCTAACGGTAAAAAAGAAGAATTAGAACTTGATTATTTAAGTACAGACAGCATAGTCCGCATTACTGATACTCAAGATTTAATAGAAAAAACTGTTAATTATCTAACTGATATTGAAGCAGGCAATAGTACTGATTATGATAGTATATTGGAACTTTTAAGGGATAAAGAGAATGAGAATGGTGCTAAAATTATTTGCAATAAATTAATGGAAATAATTGAAAATACCGGAGCAGAAAAAGAAGCAGCGGTAGTAGTAGAAGAAGAATAGAAATAATGAAAATTAATAAATAAAAACATAAAGCTCAAGTGATATGAACCCCAAAAGTTGGACACTTTTGGGGTTCATATCAAAGAAGGGAAGCGATTTATATTAAATTATATAAGTAGTTAGACAATTATATAAATTTTTGTGTTTTGTTAGGAGAAGTAAAATGTTATTTTTTGCTTTAATTATGACAGCAATAATGTCTATGACGATGATAGGCTTTGGATATTTATTTATCAAAAAACCACCTAATAAAATAAACTCGGTAATAGGTTATCGTACATCAATGTCATCAAAAAATATGGACACATGGACCTTTGCACATAAGTATTCGGGCAAAGTATGGCTTATTAGTGGAAGTATCAATGCAATTATATCCAGTGTTATTATCTTTACTTTTCAAAATTTGAAGAATTATAATCAACTTATGGGCGTTTTAATTTTTATCCAAATTTTAGTATTACTTTTAGTTGTCCCATTAACAGAATTAGCATTAAGAAAAGTTTTCGATAAGAAGGGTAATAGAATAAAAAGATAATAAATAATATACTTAAAATAAGAATTAAGGGAATCCATTATTGGATTCCCTTAAAAATAGTTATAATTTTAATACTATTATTAAACATAGACTTTTATTTTATAAATTAAACAAAAAACTTTTTATCTATCTTTCATTCTACCCATTTCGTAGTAATATGCCATACGGCTAGGTTTTTTAGGCATAAGTGCTGACACGGTGCTATACATAACAATAGAAAATGCACCTGATACAATAGCGGTAGAGTACGCCTCATTAAGGTCAATTACACGATTTATTTGAGTAAGCAATGTAGCTATCATAATAGTTAGTACACTTGCTATAAAGCCATATTTGGCGTTCCTAGTGCTAATAAAAGAAAGGAACCCAATCATAAGTGCATAATAAAAATTAACTGATGACCAAGTCTTATTGCCAAATACATAAGCAAGTCGGGTTGCACCAAAGGTTAATGCAGATAAAATTAATATTGTTACTAAACATAATATTTTATTGTTGAAATTTCCACGAAAAAGCCATAATGCAAAAGTCGCAAAAAATAGGATACCTGTACCAATGCTAAAAACAAAGTTGTTAAAAACAAATGGTGTAACAAAGTTAAGTCCAACTATTGTTGCTAGTGCCAAAACTAAACCTAATACAGGTACATTAAAGTCTTGAATAGCTTTAGTGCCTATTCCGATTAATGCAAATACTCCTAAAATAATTAATATAATACTTCCGATAGTCATATATATAATTCTCCTTGTTGTAAGATTAGTAATGTGAAAGTTGTTATATTCTATACAAAAAAATTTTTACCATAAAAAAAGTAGTTGTTTTAATGTAAAACAACTACTTTATATTTTTATAAAAATTATATACTTTATTTCATAAAGAATATGGCTTTTTCTAAATCTTTAGCAAAGGGGCCAACATATTTACAACCTAAATCAAAGTGGTCATAACCATCGTAAATATGTACAAAGCGTGAATCTATTGGATAATCGAGAATTGCACTATAAAGTGGCACTGTACCATCGCCTAATTTAGTAATTATTTCACTGTCATAACAATTATCTTTTATTTTTATAGCGGTTTGTGTGCCTACATTGGTTCCTGCAAAATAAACAGTGTTCACTAATTTAGATGAATGTACTTTTTTGCCATTTTGTTCTACATAAAAAGAATTATTGTAATTAACCAAATCACTTATGACTGGTTTTACTGTCCCATCAGCTTTTAAAGCCCAAGGTCGAGAACAATAGAAATCGGTTAGTTGTTGTTGGGTTAATATATCTTGTCCATCAACAGTTAGGAAAGAACTACCATAATAAGTTTTTAGATTTTGAGCATATTCAATTGTTGGAAGCATTTGAGCAACGGTAACCAAATTGTTAACAAGTGGTAGTACTTGGTCGTCAATTATGTCCATAACATCATCCATAGTAATTTGTAGCAAATTAAGAACGAACGGGTTTTCTTCTAACATATTGATAATAGGTTCTACCCTCCCCATTAGATTTTCTAATAGTCCGAGTGTTATCATTGACCCATAGTATGGTGCGGCAATAGAACAAAATCCTTTTACTTTGTCACGGTTTTCCTGACTTCTAGATAGATATGAAGAAGTAACTATGTTGCCCATACTGTGTGCTACAAATATTACATTGTTATAATTTTTTTCATTTATATAATCTTCTAACGCTTTTCCGCTTTCTCTATTATCTTTACGCCAATCATATTGGAAAATATCAACATTGCAAGTATCTCCGTATGCTTTATATAAATTATCGTATAATTCTTTATGACATAAGAAAACACCATAACGAAGATTAGGTTCGGATTGCATATTAGCTGCGTGAATACCATTATCTCTATAATTGCCATTTTCATCTGCTGAAAGTTGTTTCAAAAGACTGTTTTCAGAATTATCAAGAATATCTTGCAAGATAGGCATAGTAATGCCACTATATTTAGAACCAAATGCTAAATCCCAAGCCATATTAAAAATTTCACCATCTAAATATTCTTTAATAGAATGTTCACTATTATAAGGGTCCCAAATAGGTTTTTCTTCTTCGCCTTGAACTAGTGTGCTAGCGACTACTCCCGGTACAATTAGTATTGTGGTTTTTCCCTTTTCAGTCAATGCAAAACAAAATACAGATATACCTAATAAGGCTATAACTAAAACTAAACATATAGATTGCAAAATCTTTTTTAACATAATTTAAGTTACGCTCCCTTGCGAAATTTTTTATGACTTATGTTCTAGTTATTTTTCCATATATTCTATGAACTAATATTCTAGTTTTTGTTCTAAATATTTTTCTATATCATTTAGATTAATTCTTTCTTGTAGCATTGTATCACGGTCACGGACAGTAACCGAATTATCATTTTCTGTTTCGAAATCGACAGTTATACAATAAGGTGTACCAACTTCGTCTTGTCTGCGATATCTTTTTCCGATACTTCCTGTTTCATCATAATTACAAGCAAATTTTTTGCTAAGTTGCTTATAAAGTTCCATAGATTTAGCTCCAAGCATTTTCTTTTGTAAAGGCAAAATTGCTACTTTTATTGGTGCTAAAGCAGGGTGGAAATGCATAACAACTCGAGTTTCATTATTCTCAAGTTCTTGTTCTTCATACGCATTGCATAAGAACGCAAGTACCATTCTATCTGCACCTAAACTTGGTTCTATTACGAAAGGCACATATTTTTCATTAGTAATTGGGTCGGTATAGTCAAGTGATTTACCACTAGTTTTGATATGAGCTTTTAGGTCATAATCAGTACGATCAGCTACGCCCCAAAGTTCGCCCCAACCAAATGGGAATTTATATTCAAAATCAGTAGTTGCACGAGAGTAAAAACAAAGTTCATCTTTATCGTGGTCTCTAAGTTTTAAACTATCTTCTTTTATCCCTAGTTCGAATAACCAATTTTTACAAAATTCTTTCCAATATCCAAACCATTCTAAGTCTGTGCCAGGTTCGCAGAAAAATTCTAGTTCCATTTGTTCAAATTCTCTTGTACGGAAAGTAAAGTTGCCAGGTGTAATTTCGTTACGAAAACTTTTTCCGATTTGTCCAATTCCAAAAGGTATTTTTTTCCTTTGGCTTCTAAGTACGTTGCTAAAATTAACAAAAATTCCTTGAGCTGTTTCGGGACGAAGATAAATTGCATTTGCACTATCTTCAGTTACACCTTGAAAAGTACGGAACATCAAGTTAAATTGTCTTATGTTGGTAAAATTACTGTTTCCACAAACAGGACATTTAATTTTGTGTTCGGTAATATAATCTTCCATTTGTTTATTTGTCCAGCCTGCGACAACGATATCTAATTTGTTTTTTGCGATATAGTCTTCTATAAGTTGGTCAGCACGACATCTACTTTTACATTCTTTACAGTCCATAAGTGGGTCTGAAAATCCGCCTAAATGTCCGCTAGCTTCCCAAGTAGTTGGATTCATTAAAATAGCACAATCAACACCTACATTGTTCTCGTTTTCTTGTATGAATTTTTTCCACCAAGCTTTTTTAACATTGTTTTTTAATTCAACACCTAAAGGACCATAGTCCCAAGTGTTAGCTAAACCGCCATATATTTCACTTCCAGGAAAGATAAAACCTCTCCCTTTGCATAATGCTACTAATTTATCCATTGTTAGATTTGCCATAAATTATACCTTTCTCCTCTAATACTATATTTATTTGCGTTATCTTTATTATATAATTATTATAATATATATATAATATTAATGGTATAGATACAAAAAGTCAATTTAATTTAACAAAAATACTTATAAAAAACATAAAAATAATTGCTAAATTTGTTCATTTTGCGTTTTGTGTTGCATAGTTTATTAGTATGAAAAAACAAAATTTTTTAGTACAGACTGTTAGCAATCTAATAATTATTATGGTACTGGTTGCTTTATCGCTTTTTTGCATACCTAAAAATGAGGTGGCTTGTATGTCACCTATTTATAAAGTGGATACCAACGAAAATAAAGTTGGTATAATGTTCAATGTCTATCAAGGTAGTGAATATTTGCCTAGAATTATTGAGATACTTAATAAAAATGAAGCTACTTGTACATTTTTTCTAGGCGGAATATGGGCAGAAAAAAATACTCAGCTTATTGAAGAAATGGGTAAAGTAGGTGAAATAGGTAATCACGGGTATTTGCATAAAGACCACGCAAAATTAAGTTTGCAACAAAATAAAGAAGAAATTTTACTTTGTAATAGGCTTCTTGAAGAAATTACGGGTACATCACCTACACTATTTGCACCACCTAGTGGAAGTATCGGGGATAATATGACAAAGGTTTGTATAGATAATAATATGACCGTTGTTATGTGGTCAAAGGATACTATAGATTGGCGGGATAATGACTACAAACTAATACTAGAAAGGGCAACAAACGATATACAAAACGGGGATATGGTACTTATGCACCCTACTGAAGCTACGCTTAAGGCATTACCGCTTATATTAAAATGTTATAAAGATAATGGACTTACTACGGATACTATATCAAATTTGATAGCTAATAAAAATAAATACTAATAAAAATAAATACTAATAAAAAAACTAATAAAAAATACTAATAAAAAAAGTTGCTTAATATCTAAGCAACTTTTTTGTTTGTTTTATTATGTATGTTATTTATTATAACTTAACATTATTTGTGTTTTCTTCTTGAATATCATCATTATCTTCAATTATTTTTTTATTATTGTTAACTGATATTAGACCATTTTCTTTATCTGCCATAATTTGTGTAATCTCAGCTTTATTGATTTTCATTGTTGAGAAAATTATTATACCGGTAATTATTGCTACGGTAATACCGATGCAAAGTATAAGACCAAGACCTGAAGCGGTATGTGGAGTTTGCGAGGTACTACCTTCTTGGAAACCAATAACATCAAGTAATACACCAGCTAAAGCAACAGTAAGTGATTGACTTATTTTATAAGCAAATGTCATCATACCTGCATATGTGCCAGTTTGTTCGGAACTACCGTCAGCACTTTGTTTTACTACAACATCACCAATTAAGGCTAGAGGCATAGAGTATAGAACACCAGTGCCTAGACCTGCAAGCATCAAACCAGGAAGTAGATAGAATAAGCCTGTACCTGATTTTGCAATAGCTGAATTAATATTTGCTCTTGTAAAATAACAAACGAATAAAAGAATACAACCAATTAGACAAAGACTAAGTCCAATAAGTAGGGATTTTCTTTTATCTAGTTTTTTAGCTATAACAGCCCAAAGTGGTTGTCCAAATATAGTCATACCTAGCATTGAGCCCATTAGAACATACATTTGAGTTGTACTCATTATAAAAGTAAAAGTAAATACGTGGAACCCAATTGAAATAAGTAGTGTTGCACTTATCATAGAGATAGCATAACCAAAAATTATACTACGCATATTACCAATTTTTAATACTGAGAAAAAGCCCATAATTACTTCTTTTAATGATTTTTTAATTCTTGGTGTACCATCATCGGGATGTAACCTAGCTTCCCTAGCTTTAACCATTTTGATATCGGGGAAAGTCATAATCATAAGGAAAATAGTTGTTATTGCACAAATTACTATAGCAACAATAGCAAATTCTTTATAACCTGCTGCGATAAATTGTCCTTTTACCAATACTTCGCCAGTTACTGCATCTAAAACTGCGTGTTTATTTTGGAAACTTCCCATAATAATTACTGGAGCTATCATACCTATAATATAGAATATAGAACGAATAGTTTGAATAGTTGTCCTTTCATTATAGTCATTACTTACTTCTACAGAAAACGCTCCGACAGGAGTAAAATAAAAGGTATTAAAAGTTCTTAACAAAATTAACCAAATTGTAAACCAGAAAAACATTCCTATTTCTGACCAATTCATCGGTACAAACCATATAGCGAATGAAGATATCATAACGCCGATTAGACCAATTAGCATAAATAAATGTCTTTTACCAAAAATCTTGCTACTAAAATTATCAGATACATATCCAACAATTGGGTCGGATAAAGCATCAAAGATTGTTCCGATAGCAATAGCTAAACCCATAAGTGTGCCAGAAATACCAATCGCCATTGTGCCGTATGTCATTATGTAAGTTGCTACGGTGCAACTTATCAAGCTATAACCTAAATCACCACCACCAAGTGCAAAAATATGAGAATTTTTAACAAAAGGTTTAGACAAATCTCGGTCAACTCTTTTCTTGAAACTTATCATGATAATGTCTCCTAAATTAAAATTTATTATAAGTATAGAAAATACATATAATGCAATGATAACATTATTTTATTTAATTTGCAATAATGAATTTTATTATAGTATATTCAATAGGTAGAGATAAAAAAATTTTTTTCTAAAATTGTAAAAATATGCCTTAATATGTTTACATTAATTATTTATATATGATATAATAAGAAAAATGTGGGAGGGTACAAACAATTGATATTGCTAACGAATACTACTTGTTATAATAAGGGTATGTTTGAAAAAGGTAATATTTTTATTGATAAAGGGATTAATGTTCCTTCAAAAATCAATTTTTGTTCGTGTTCGCCACATAGTAAATCTATTGATGCAACTAATCTAATTATTATACCGAGCTTTGTAGATGTTCATACGCATTTACGGGAGCCCGGTTTTTTTTATAAGGGAAGTATTTATACAGGAACACTGGAAGGAAGGAAAAATGGCTATACTTGTTTATTTAGTATGCCGAACCTTAATCCTGCACCTGATAGTTTGGAAAATTTACAAATTCAACAAGACATAATCGATAGAGATGCGGTAATTGATGTTTTGCCCTATGGTACAATAACTAAAGGCGAAAACGGTGAAGTTTTAAGCGATATGGACGATTTGGCACCTAAAGTAATTGCTTTCAGTGATGATGGTAAAGGCGTGCAAAATAATGACATTATGAAAAAAGCAATGCTTAAAGCAAAGGAACTAAACAAAATTATTGTTGCACATTGTGAGGATAATACTTTACTTAATGGCGGTTATATTCACGCAGGTAAATATGCTGATGCGAACAATCATAAAGGAATAGTTAGTGCAAGTGAATTTTTGCCAATTAAAAGAGACATAGAACTAGTTAGGCAAACAGGCTGTAGATATCACATTTGCCATATATCTACTAAAGAGAGTGTAGAACTTGTTAGGCAAGCAAAAAAAGATGGACTAAATGTAACTTGCGAAACTGCACCGCATTATCTTACACTTTGTGAAGATGATTTGAAAGAAACTGGTAATTATAAAATGAATCCACCATTAAGAAGTAAGGAAGATAGAGATGCTTTAATAGAAGGGCTTAACGATGGTACTATTGATATCATAGCGACCGACCACGCACCGCATTCTATAGAAGAAAAATCAAAGGGGTTAGAATTTAG
>JBAXZI010000037.1:0-16927 GCA_041670385.1 Clostridia bacterium
TAGCTAAAAAGTCTATTGACTTACCTATATATACAGAAGGCAATTTTGTATATGACGGAACAGAACAAACAGTAAATATTACGGCAAATAGTGACTATACAATCGGGGATGAATGTAAAGAAACCAATGCAGGTGATTATGTAGCTGATGTAAATCTTAATGATATTAGTAATACACAATGGTCTGATAAAACTAATATAAGACTAGTTTTTGATTGGTCAATAGCGGTAAAGGTAGTAGAAAAACCTGTTACCAAAAATGTAGATTTTAATAGTCAAGAACAAACTTGTGGTTTTGTAGCAAATGCAGATTATGAACTTACAGGTATTGATAAGGCTACCGATGCTGGTAATTATCAAGTAACTGTTAGTCTAAAAAGTATAACAAATCTAAAATGGACTGATGATACGACGGAAGCTCTTCTTCTTGATTGGTCCATAAGCAAAGCTTTGGTAGAAAAACCAGTATACAATGCTAATGATTTTGTTTACAATGGTACTCAGCAAACAGTAAACATTACTACTAATGATACTTATTATAAATTATATAATTATGCAAAAATTGATGCAGATAATTATACGGTAAGAGCTGAGTTAAAAGATAAAACAAATAGTAGTTGGACTGATAATACTACTGATGATATAAGTTATAATTGGTCAATTGCAAAATTTGATTTTGCTACTATGGCTAACTTAACAGTTAGTGGCGAATATTCTTATACTAGTGTAGCAATAGAACCTACATACACAGTAAAAGATGTAAAAAATAATCCAATTAATACTTTATGGTATGCACCTACATTTGAAAATAATACAAATGCAGGGAATACTGCTAAAGTAATAATTGCTTCACACCATTCAAGTTGTCAAGGGACTTTAGAAGCTTTCTTTAATATTAGTAAAGCACAAATAACTGTAGATGTAGAAATGGTTCAGTCATATTCAACTGGTTATACTGGTGGAGTAGATTATACTATTACACCAAATGATGCATTAATATATGATGTCACAATTACATACAATGGAGAATCAACAACACCTCCAACTAGTGGCACAAATAATACAGTTAAAATAGAAGTTGTTCCATTGGTAGGCTTTGAAAATAATTATATAGGTGTTACAGTTGAGAATATAAGATACGCAATAAATGCGATAAATATTGCAAATGCTAATATTATTATGCCTAATGGTACTTATGTTTATTACGAGGGTTGTAGCTATACCCCAACAATTGAATCTATTTCTTATAATAGTGCTGGGTTGATGGAAAATACGGACTATGTAATCGTAGAATATATAAATAATAATATCGCTACAGAAAATGCGCAAATAGTAATAGAAGGAAAAGGAAATTTTATAGGACAAGTAGTTATTACATTTACTATTGATAAAGCAAAAATTGACAAACCAGTTGTTAACCAAACTAGTTTTAATTACAATGGGGATGAATATAGTCCTATTGATTATGTTCCTAGCAAAGTAATAGCAGAAGGAAATACACAAACTCAAGCTGGTAATCATAAAGCGATTTTTAGTTTGGAAGAACCAAGTAATTATACCTGGACAGATGGCACTTCAGATAATTTTGAAGTTGAATGGCAAATAAATCCTATTGATATATCTTGTAATATAAATATTAATACGGAAAATAGCACATTTTTATATGATGGTGTTGCACATCAACCAACTGAAATAGAGATTTCATATAATGGAATAGCTTTAGTCATGGGCGTAGATTACGAAATAATAGATAATAATAGCATAGAAGTAGGTAGTTACAATTTAATTATTGAAGCCATAGAAGGTAGTAATTATACTGGTATAAATAATAGTACTAATTATGAAATAGAATATAATTGGGCTACTTTGATAACTGTAAATGATGTACATATAGAAAATATATTAAGTGATGAAGGTTGCATTTACTATTTTTACGATGAAAATGCACAAAGAAGTGTAACAGTTGATTTAAGTAAAATTCCTGAGGGTTTTGTGATAAAGAATAATGAACAGTTAGTTACTTCGGATTTTATAAATCTAAATATGGATGCCTTCAAGGATGCAATGCTTTATTTGGAAATTTCTGAACCAGAAGATAATAATTATATAATATTAATATTTTTACAAAAAGTTTATCTTGATTTTGAAAGTGAATATCCAATTATTGATATATCTGACGAATCAGATTTGGAAGTCCAATATACTGGTTTTAATTTTGGATTTAATAATGAAATAACTAATAATAAAATAGTAGGAGATATTATTATTAATTTAGTAGATGGATATAAATATGAAATCTATTATAATGATATCAAACTAGATAATACAACTCCTCTTTTCTATGGTGAATTTGTTTATACCTATCGTGTATTTGCTAATGATGATACTACTTGTAGTACAAAACTTGCAGAGAGGTTGATAGATATTAATTACAATCCATCTACTACTTCTGAAGTCGCAACCACAAGTAATAATTTTGCGATAGATGATAATGCAGTAGAAAACAAAACTATGGATTTTAGTAACTTTGAAGAAAATCCAGAAAATTATAGATATGATAATTTGACTTTAACGGCTGTAATTGTGGAAGCTGACGCGAATGGCAAGGTATTGTTAGGAATAAAGACAAGTGAATATATAGATATAAATATAGTTGGGTATAGTGCAGTTACAACTTGGGTCGATTATACTGCTTTTGAATTGGATATAGTTGATGAAACAAATTATTTTATCATTGTTCTTGAAGATGGAAATAATAATAAGTATAGTATTTGGACAAATCTTAATACAAATTATCCATTTAATCCAACTCAATATTCTGATAATTTCTTTAAAACAGTAGGAGTTGTTAATGAAATAAATGCCTCACTAGATAGTGAAGAAGTTAATGAAATGGGCTGGGGAGAAATACCAAAAGGGTTTACTTCAGTTGATTATTATTATACTTCAATAATGCCTTTTGAAAGCGTAGGACTTCCTGTTAATTATAATTTTACAATGAAAGAAGGATATTATATTTCTTATATAGGATTAATTGAAATAATGGGGACTGAATATGATTGCTTTAATGTCTATGATGATGAAGAAAAAAATAATTATTTAGGAGGATTTATAGTAATTATAGAATATAATGATTATAATGAGGATGTTGGTGTTGATATGATATTTAATGATTCTATAAACGAAAATGAAATACAACGTTTGTATAATGACAATCCGATTAATAGGACAGTTGTAACAAATGAAGAAGTAAAATTTGATTTTTGCAATAGTCATATTGGTTTTGAATTAACAGATGTATATGGAATTTTGCAAGAAGTAGATACAGTAAATACAGAACATAGATATGTAATTCTTAATTCTGGTACAGTAACAATAAAAATAACATCTTCAGATGGGAAAGAAGAGCTAACAACTACAATAATTTTTACAATTGATGATAGTTTACTAAACAACATTTCCATTAAACCGAATTATACAAACGCTTTAGCAAGTTGTTTGAATTTTAATACGGCTGATACTAGCAATGATGGCATTATTCAAAGGGATGAGATAAAATCTTGGGGAGATGCCGTATACCAAGAAGACAAAAATGCAATAATAAATAGTGGTAATGTTGTAGAGTGGGATTATGCTTATTTACTAAATCTAAACATGACTCAAGCAAACTTTGATGAATGTGTAAATGTTGATGGGAATTTAAATTTTAAAATAACTAGTAATAAAAGTTTTACTATAAGTAATATATTTGAGGGTACAAATGTTTATGTTCCTAATGACAATACAGAAACAAGTATTACTATGGTAGCAGTGCCAGAAAAAGCAGGTTATTATGCAGTAAGAATTGGTTTAAATATGGCTTTGATAGTAAATATAGAAATAGTATAAAAAGCTAAAATAAAAATATTTTTGAGAGCAATTGTTTAATTATATAAACAATTGCTCTTTTTTTATGTTATTATAAATCAAAGTGTTTAGTTTGACATACAATGGGCAATTTGTTATAATTTATTAAATATAATAAGGCAACTTTATATAATTGTGATAGGGAGAAAAAGATGATTAAGAGGGATAATAATAAAAAACAGTCATATTCTTTTGAAATATTTCCACCAAAGAAAACTTCAAATTTTAGCAGTGTAGCCGATGTAATTACGAATTTATGCGAATTGCAACCAAGCTATATTAGTGTAACTTATGGTGCAGGTGGTTCTATTAGAAATAATCATACTGTGGAATTATGCAAAATGATAAAAAGTGTTAGCGATATTCCGCCAGTGGCTCATCTAACTTGTGTAGGTGCAAACTATAGCGATATTGATGAAATATTGGAACAACTTGAACTTAATGGTATAAAAAATGTTTTGGCGTTACGCGGTGATTTACCACAAGAAGGTAAGGTCGAAGGAGATTTTTTATATGCAAGTGAGTTAGTAAAATATATTAATATAAAATATCCAAATGAATTTAATATAAGTTGTGCATGTTATCCTACAGGACATATAGAAAGTCCAACTCAAAAAGATGATATTTTCAATTTGCGGAATAAGGTTAATCAAGGTGCTAAAGAGTTAATAACTCAAATGTTTTTTGATAACAATGAGTTTTATAAGTTTTATGAATTATGTGATATTGCACAAATAAATGTGCCAATTTCTGCGGGTATTATGCCACTTACGAATATTCGACAAATAAACAGAATAATAAGTATGTCGGGGGCTACTTTGCCTTCTACTTTAAATAAATCAATAGCAAAATACGGAGAAAATGACCATGCTATGATGGACGCAGGTATTGCCTTTGCCACTCAGCAAATAATAGATTTACTTGCTAATGGAGTAGATGGGATACATTTATATACAATGAACAATGTAGAAGTTGCAAAAAGAATTACAGAAAATGTAAAATCTTTGTTCTAATTAAAACAGGTGCAAAAAATAAAAATGGATAATTTTGAAGAAATCGATTATAAAGAAGTATCGCATTATTTAAAAATGCCAAAGCTAAGTGATGAAGACATAGTTTTATTTGATAGCGTAAAAAAACTTTTACTTGATATTGCAGAACCGAAAATCATAGCAAGAATGGAAAATTGCGAAATTGTCGATGGGTTTTATTATTTGCCCGAATTAGGGCTTCATCTAAAAAGTAATGATGTAAATAAATATTTTGTAAATGTAGAAAAAATTGGTGTAGTAGCAGCAACTATTGGTGTTGCAGTGGACCGCAAAATTGCTTTTTATAGCAAAATTGATATGGTAAAAGCTATGGTACTTGATGCGATGAGTAATGTCCTTGTAGAAAATTTAGTCGATAATTGGGAATATAAAATGCATAATGAATATCCTGATTATGAATTTTGCATGAGATACAGTTGCGGTTATGGCGATTTGTCGATAGAAATGCAACCACAAATTATTAAGGCACTTAATGCAACTAAACTTATAGGAATTTCTGTTTGTAAATCAAATATGATGATTCCACAAAAATCAATTAGTGCATTTTTGGGACTTACAAAAACTAAAAATAAAGATGAAAAGATAGATATATGCCAGCTTTGTGCGTTACAAGGTAAATGCACAACTAAATGTAGGAGGGCTTTGCAAAATGGTAAAATCAAATAAATTATACGATTTATTATCAAAAAAAATAGTTGTATTAGATGGTGCAATGGGAACAATGTTGCAAACTATGGGATACAACGTAAATAAACATACCGAATTGTTATGCCAAACTAATCCTAAAGTTATTGAAGATATTCATTATCGATATTTGATGGCAGGGGCGGATATTGTTTATACTAATACATTTGGTGCGAATCCGTATAAGCTAGCTAATTACGATTTTAAGGGTGTTGTTATATCTGCCATAGAATGTGCAAGGCGAGCCGTTAAACGTGCGGGAAAAGGGCTTGTGTGCTTTGATATGGGCACAATAGGCGAGTTGATGGAGCCTATGGGCGAATTGACTTTTGATAAAGTATATGAATTTTACAAAGAAATAGTAATAATAGCTTGCGATAAAGTAGATATGTTTGTAGTAGAAACGATGAGTGACCTTTACGAACTAAAATGTGCTGTATTGGCTATTAAAGAAAATAGTGACTTGCCTTGTATGGTAAGTATGAGTTTTGACGCTAAAGGGCGTACTTTTTCAGGTTGTAGCATAGAAGCTATGGTATCTACTATGCAAGGTTTAGGCGTGGATGTTTTGGGGCTAAATTGTGGATTAGGGCCTAAACAAATAGGACCTCTTGTAGAAAGATTGCTAAAATATAGTGATGTACCAGTAATTGTAAAACCCAATGCAGGCTTGCCAGTAATAAGTAACGGACAAGTAAGTTATGATGTAGATGCGGAAGATTTTGCTGAAACTATGTTAGAATATGTAAAAATGGGTGTAAATGTAGTAGGTGGCTGTTGTGGCACTGATGAAAGCTATATAAAACTATTAGCTAATGAAGTCAAAGCATTAACTCCTTCCAAAATAAACCTCAACAATTATTCTTTAGTATCAAGCGGGACTAGGTGTGTAGAAATAAATCAAGCAAGAATAGTCGGAGAGCGTATAAATCCTACGGGCAAAAAAATAATGAAGCAGGCTATATTGGATAAAGATATTTCTTACTTCCAAAAACAAGCGGTAGAACAATCTGAGCAAGGTGCCGAAATATTAGATATAAATATGGGCGTACCGAATATTGACGAACCCGAAATGGTAAAAATGAGCATTAAGGCAGTTCAATCAATAGTAGATTGTCCATTGCAAATAGATTCTTCTGACCCTAAGGCTATAGAAATGGGGCTTCGTTATTATAATGGGAAACCACTTGTAAATTCTGTTAATGGTAATGTGGATGTTATGGAAAAAATATTGCCGTTAGTTAGAAAATATGGGGCAATGGTAGTGGGACTTACACTAGATAAAAATGGTATTCCAAAAAATATAGAAGATAGGTTGGTTATTGCGAGAAGGATAGTTAATAAATGTAAAGAATACAATATTCCTACTAAAGATATAGTAATAGATTGTCTAACACTAACTTTAGGTGCAGAACAAAGACAAGCTATGAATACACTTATCGGATTAAAAAGGGTAAAAGAAGAATTAGGCGTAAAGACAATGCTAGGTATATCAAATATTTCTTATGGCTTGCCATCAAGACAAATCATTAATAGTAATTTTCTAACTATGGCACTAACCTATGGACTTGATTTAGCAATAGTTAATCCAAACTTACCAGAAATTCAAGAGGCTTTTGATACATTCAGACTTATTAAGGACTATGATAAAGATGGTCAAAAGTATTGCAATAAGTATTCTGCTATCAAACAAACGGATACCCAAACAGGCGAGAAAATGACTTTGCAAGAAAGTATAATAAAGTCGGTATCTTCTACGGCAAGAGAATTAACTGTGGATTTGATAACAAAGGTTGATGGCTTGCAAATTATAAATAATGAAGTGATACCAGCACTAAACGAGATAGGGAAAAGGTATGAAGAAGGCACTTTATTTTTGCCACAACTAATTCGTGCATCTGAAGTTGCTAAAATGGTTTGTGATATAGTAAAAGCAAGTATGCCAACTGAAAGCCAAATTAAAAAAGCAAAAATAGTAATTTGTAGTGTAGAAGGTGATATTCACGATATCGGCAAAAATATAGTAAAGACTGTACTCCTAAATTATGGGTATGAAGTAATAGATATCGGTAGAGATGTTGCTATAGAAAAGGTAATAGATAGCATAAAAATCAATAAACCTGAAGTTGTTTGTTTGAGTGCACTTATGACTACTACCGTAGCGAATATGAAAAAGACAATTGAAGCGATAAAGTTAAATGGTTTTAAAGTAATAATTTGCGTAGGTGGTGCAGTACTAACTGAAAATGTTGCAAAAGAAATTGGTGCAGATATTTATAGTAAAGACCCAAGCCAACTTGTAAAATATTTGGAAAGTAAAGGTTTATAATAAAGATAGGTAAATATAATAAACAAAAAGCAAACTAATTAATTAGTTTGCTTTTTTAGTTTGCTTAAAAATTATTGTTAATTCTATGACACAAGTCCTTGAGCTACCAAAAATTCGTGTGCAACTATTTGTGGGTCTTTGTGCAAAACATCAACTTGATAATTAAGTTCTGCCATAACTTCATTAGTCATAATATCTTTGATATCATTACAACAAGAAAGTTCTGGATATTTGTCCAATATAGGTTTTCTTATTATAGGAACCATATTATAAGCTGGAAAAAAGTTCCTATCATCTTCAATAACAACTAATTCATATTGTGCAAGCAATCCATCGGTGCTATAGGCATCAATAAATTGTACTTCATCATTATCTACTGCTACATATCTAGTGGCACTATCCATTGTGCGAACATTTGCCTCTTCCATAGTAAATCCATATTCGTTTTCTACGCCTACAAGACCATCAAGTCTTGAAGAATCTGCAAACATAAATGTGCTACCTAGAACCATCTCATCAGGATGAGTATTTATAACTATAGAAAGGTCGCTAAATGTTTTTATATTATATCTATCAGCGGTTTCTTTTTTCATTGCAAAAGTATATGTGTTGTTGAAATTTTCAGGTTCTAATATTTCGACATCATATTCTTCAAGCATTTCCACTCGAAGTACTTCAAGCATATCATCAAGGTCAACGCCTTTTTCAACTGTGTGTCCTAATACCGAACAATAAACTGTACCAGTATAACCCATGACTATGTCTATTTGTTGACTTTTTAAAGCACCATATAATGGTTGTGTATCGCCAAGTCCTGTTTTTGCTTTTACTTTTAAATCAGTTTTTTCTTCGATATATTCTGCCATTATATAATTCATTATTTCAGGTTCAGTAGCAGTTTTTGAGCCAATTACTATATCGTATTTTGGTGTTAATGCAGTAGGTAATATAATAATAACTACTAATAAAGAACAAATAGTTATTAATGATATTTTTTGCATCATTCTTTGTTTTTTCTCTTTCTTTTTACTAACTACTTTCGCACTTTTTAGAGCTATTCCTTTTGGCGTAACTAATTTTTCTACCAAAGAGAATATGAAATCAACTAATAACGCTAATATACAAGCAGGAATTGCACCAGCAAATATTTTAGCAGTATTCATACTACTTATTCCTGAAAATACAAGTTTACCTAAACCATCTGCACCAATATAAGCAGCCATAGTCATTAAGCCTACTGCGGTTACGGCGGATATTCTTACACCTGCCATAATAATAGGCAAAGCAAGTGGTATTTGTACTTTGAAAAGTCTTTGCAACCCGTTTAGTCCAATACCTTTCGCTACTTCATTCGTCATTGGCGAAATATTGCTTATTCCAGTATAGGTATTTTTGATTATTGGAAGTAAAGAATACAAAGTAACTGCAATTACTGCAGGAACTTCACCTATTCCGAAAAGTGGAATCATAAGTCCAAGAAGTGCAATTGATGGTATAGCTTGAATTATATTAGCTGTACCCATTATTGGTTTATTAATAGGCTTAACATAACTAATTAGTATACCTAAAGGTACACCTATCAAAATTGCAAAACCGACAGCCATTGCTGTAAGACCTATATGACCTACTAATAAATTTAATATATAAATATAATTATTACTTACATAAGTAAAAAATTCCATTATTTCTTTTCCTCCGTTATCTCAATAATATCGGAACTGTCTTCTATATCTATACCGATATTTTCTTCAATATATTGCGTAGACATAGCAACAAGCAAACTACCTCTAGTTACTATTCCTTTCAAATTATTGTTGCTATCGACTACTGGTATGGTTGAATTTTTACTTTCATTAATCAAATTTAGAGCATTAATAAGTTTCTCATCATCTGATAAAGTAGGGTAATTTTCACTTAAAACTGTAGAAATAGGTTGCGTTCTGTCAGTTGCCTTTCGACAATTTCTAGCATGAGCAAAACCGACATATTTAGTTTTATCGTTAGGGTCAACAATTATTAAGCTATCTACAGCATTCTTTTTCATTTTTTCCAAGCCACGCATTATTGTTGTCTTAGAATTGGTAGTAATTGGATTGTCTATCATAACATCCTTAACTCCGATAAATTCTGGTGATTGCCAAATTCTATTTTTACCAACGAAATTTGCAACATAATCATCAATAGGATTTTTAAGAATATTTTCTGGAGTATCATATTGTAGAATTTTTCCTTTGTTCATAATACAAATCTTATCTGCAATTTTGATTGCTTCGTCCATATCATGGGTAACAAACATAATTGTTTTGTGAAAATCAGCTTGAATATTATTAAGCTCATCTTGTAAATCTGATCTTGTCATAGGGTCAAGAGCTGAAAAAGGTTCGTCCATCAAGATTATTTTAGGATGAATCGCATACGCCCGAGCGACACCAATACGCTGTTGTTGCCCACCGCTAAGTTCTGTAGGATATCTATCCAAATATGTTTTAGTATCTAATCCTACCATATTCATATATTCTATAACTCTTTTACTAACCTCTTCTTTGTCCACATTTTTAATTTTTGGAATAAGTTCGATATTTTGTTTTACTGTCATATGTGGGAATAGACCTGTAGATTGTACTACATACCCCATACTACGACGCATTTCAATAATATCAACACTTTTATCTGTTATATCTACTCCATCGACCAAAATTTTACCACTTGTAGGTTTAACAAGCAAATTTGCCATTTTCAATAGAGTTGTTTTTCCACAACCACTTTCTCCAATGACTGCTACTAAATCGCCATCATTTATTATTAATGAAATATGGTCAAGCACTCTATGCTTTCCAAAATCTTTAACAATATTTCTAAATTCTATCATTACTGCCTCCTAAAATTTATAGTTAATAAATTTTAAATAAGTAATATTCCTTTTTTCTACAACAAAAAAAGGTTTTTCACCTAAACTAAAAGTTTTACTTATATTTATTGTTTTGCTTTTTTGAAATTTTATTACAAATTGTTAAATATTAAACTATATATTTATTATATCATTTTTCGTTTGCAAAGTCAAATTGTATAAAAATAGGCTATTTATGATAATAATGTCTTTTTTTGTCTTTTTTTATCAATTTTTCACAGTTATAGTTTTATTTATTTTTTCGCTTATTTTTTAATTTTCAATAAATTATTTTTTGTTATTTTTATAAAAAATTTAATAAAAAAAGCATAATAATTATTTTTTCTATAATTATTATGCTTTTGTATCATTTTATTATTCTAAAGTTGTTAATCGTTAAGTATATGAAAAGCTTTTTTGTTGTTTTTATATAATGTCTTAAAGACTTCAAAATGTTTATCATAAATTTTTTTATTAGATTTGTTAGGTACATAAGTTTTTGTAATCGGAATAAATTCTTTTATTTTTTCGAGCGTATCTATAATTTTAAGCCCTACGCCGACAATAGCAGCAGCGCCAACTGCACCTACATTTTGTGGCTGGTCGATTGTTTCAATTTCTTTGCCCGTAATGTCGGCTAATATTTGGCAAGTAACCGAGCTTAACGCACCGCCTCCAACAAATTTAATTTTATCGGATACTCTAACTTTTGCGGCTTCAACTTCTAGCATCCACCTTTTATGATAACAAATTCCCTCTAAAACTGCTTTAATAAGTTCGGTTTTTCCTGTTTCCAAACTGATATTAAAAAACATTCCTGAAGCTGCTGGGTCTTCAAAAGGACATCTATTTCCGTGAAGCCAAGGAGTAAAAATAACTCCGCCACTACCTGCCGGTACATCTTCGATAACTTTGGTCATATATTGATATAAGCTTGTATATTCGGTTTCAATACTTTCAGCGACATCTTCTTTTTTTAGATAAATATTTATTTCATCAAGTGCTAAATGGTTTTTAACCCATTCTAAACATTTCCCTGAAGTCTCCATTTCGGCAAAATAATTATATTTGCCCGTCTGTGCCCCTTGAATTCCTGCTACCATATTAACGATATCAATAGATTGCTTATCGGTAATAGTACTTACCCAACCTGAAGTACCAGAATAAATATGTGTATCTCCGACTTCGACACATCCCGAACCTAACCCAATAAGTGACGCATCACCACCTCCGCCAAATACTATAGTATTTTCGTTTAGCCCTAATTGTTTCGCAGCTAAAGAAGTGAGAGAGCCTACTTCATCAGTAGATTTAATAATTTTTGCTAAATGGTCAAGATTTACACCTAGCATTTTACAAATAGGCTTGCTCCAATTATGAGTTTTTTTATCCATAAGTAGGGTAGCAAAAGCACTATCTTCAGTCATAACAAATTTACCTGTACATCTACAAATTAAATATTCTTTTACATCAAGCCATTTATATGCTTTTTTGAAAATGTCATTCTCGTGTTGTTCTACCCATTTATATTTCCAAACCGGGTCTTTTACACTTGCGGGAGCAACACCAGTATGGTACATAGCTTTTAATAATTTGAAAGCATTTGCCCCGGCTAACTTTATGCCATTAGCAAAATATTTTTTTATTTCAGCAGTGCCTCTTTGGTCCATATAACTCATAGGGCGTCTAATAGCATTTCCTTTGTCGTCGACCAAAACCATACCTTGCATTTGTGAACAAAATGAAATACCTTTTATCATATCAACGGAAATTTTTGATTCGGACATAACTTCGGCTGTGCTTTCACACATAGCTTGCCACCATTCATCTGCATCTTGCTCTACTCCGCCATTTTCAACAACGTAAAGGTTGTAACCACGAACAGAATTTTTAAGCAAAGTAATCTTATTATTTATAGCAAACAAACAAGTTTTTACTCCAGTTGTTCCAATATCGTATGTAAGTACATAGGTATTCTCCATTTCATTCTCCTTGTAATTGTAAACTAAGGCATTTTACAATTACATTATAATATATATAAATACATAAGTAAATATTAACATTGCATTTGTGCTTAATATATAGACAAAAGTGTAAAATTGTATAAAAAATGCCACTAACTTAGTTAGTGGCATTTTTAATTTATATTTTCTAATTATTAGATTATTTGGTTTATAGCCACATCATAAGCACTTGTTGTTGCATCGACAATTCTTCCGGTAATAGCAGCATCGCCAATACTGTATAATTTGTATTTATTACCATCTACTTGTGTTGTTAATTCATTATTGCTTGCGACGCCCATCGATAGCACAATCACATCTGCGTCTATTGTTATTTCTTTGTTAGTTTTCATATTCAAGGCAATAATACCATTTTTTTCTACCTTTGTTAATTTATGACTTGTTAGTATTTGGGTATCCTTTTTAAGTAGTTTGGGTACTATATCATCTAAATGTTGGAACCAAACTTTGGGTGCAATTTTATCAGCCATTTCTACAATGGTAACTTTATTATTGTTCTCAACTAGCAATTCGGCAGTTTCTAGTCCTGTCATACCCGACCCTATTAGTACTACATTTTTATTTTTTATTTCTACTTCGCCACTTAATATTTTAGTAGTAGTAAACAAATTATCATTATCTAAATTAGCTAAAAATTTAGGAACAATAGCGTGACCTCCGGTAGCAATAACTATTGCATAAGGGTCATAACTTTCAATAATTTTATTAGTGGCAAGGGTATCAAGCACTAATTTTACACCTTGTTTTTTGCAAGCTACAAGCAAATCTTCAAAGCACCAACTAATTTTTTCTTTATGAGGTGGTTTGTTTGCTAATTGCAATTGTCCGCCAACTTGATTTTCTTTCTCCAAAATAGTTACATCAAACCCACGAAAAGCAAGCCATTTTGCACAAGTAAGTCCCGCAACGCCCGCACCGACTACAACAATTTTTCTTCCGTTGCCATCTTTGCTTATTTTCTCGACTTCAGTTTCTTTTCCAACAGTTGGATTTATAGCACAAGTGGCGTGACCGCCCTTAAATGCTTGTTCCATCATACTTTCGATACAATACAAACAACAAATACATCTACTAATATCTTGCGGACGATTTTCGATAACTTTTTTTGTCCAGTATGGGTCAGCAATGTGTGGTCTTCCAAGTGATATGAAATCTTGTGTACCTTCTTCAAGTTGTTGTTCTGCTTGTTCAGGGCTTCTAATTAAGTTTGCTGCAAGAATAGGAATACTTACATTGTCTTTAATTGCTTTTGCCATATATTTACGCCATCCGCATTTAAAGGAAGTAGGTTCTAGCCAATAATTAAAGGTATCATAACTAGCACTACTTACATCAAGTGCATCAACTCCGAGTTTTTCTAAATATTTTGCTATTTCAATACCTGTATCAAGTCCGTATCCTTGTCCCTCTTTGCCAATTTTATCATAACATTCATCAGCAGTCATACGCACGATAATAGGGAATTCTTTACCACATTTTTCACGAATTCCATTGTATATTTCGGTAAGAAATCTCATTCTATTAACAAAGCTACCGCCATATTCATCTGTTCGAGTATTGGTATAAGGACTAATAAATTGTTGTATCAAATAACCGTGAGTGCCGTGCAATTCGACTCCGTCACAATCGGCTTTTTTTGCTCTTATAGCACTATCAACAAATTGTTTTACTAGATTTTTTATTTCACTTTTGTGAAGACCTCGCACTTTACTATTGGAAACATAACTAGGTGATGTTTTGCTTGCTGAAACAGTAAATAGTGGAAGTAAATTTTTATCCATTAATTTTTTGCCGAGTGGGATAACTTTCCATAAAAGGTCTTTATAATGACTAAAAACCTTATCTATAAGTATGCTAATTGGTAAAGTATGAATCATAAGTTCCATATTTTGCCTACCGGGGTGGTGTAATTGTATAAATAATTTAGCCCCGTGCATATGAATACGACTAGCCATTTTTTTAAGTGGTTCTATATTATAATCGTGAGATACACTAAGTTGTCCCATAGAACTGGCACCGTTTACATCATTTATTCTGGTAATTTCGGTTATGATAAGTCCCGTGCCGCCCTTTGCTCTTTCTTCATAATAATTTATCATAGCCTCAGTAGCGTTACCATTAATTTGTCCAAAATTAAGTAACATTGGTGACATAACCACACGATTTTTTATTTTTACTTTGCCTATTTTCATAGGGGATAAAAGCATTTTATAATCCATATTATCCGCTCCTTATCAATTTTATTTGTATAATTACTATTTTAACTAATTACTGAAATAATTACAAGACATATTTATTTAGTTCGTAAATAATAGCAAATTTATTTTATATATCAAAAAAAATACCGTAATATAAAATTACGGTATTCAATTTTTAATAATCAAAATTTTAATATTATATTTTATAATCAGGATTCATAAAAGCAAGCATAATTGCTTTTTGTGCGTGCAAACGATTCTCTGCCTCGTCAAAAATTTCACTTGCGTGCAATTCTAACACTTCATCAGTTATTTCTTCTCCACGATGAGCAGGTAAACAATGCAATACAAGTGCATCTTTATTGGCAAAAGTCATAAGATTTGTATCTACACAATAATTGGCAAAATCTTTAATTCTTTTTGCTTTTTCGGATTCTTGACCCATAGATGCCCAAACATCAGTATAAATTACATCAGCATTTTTTACTGCCTCACTAGGTTCTGTTACTTTGCTAAATCTATCGCCATAATTATTGGTAAATTCAACAATTTTACTATCTAAGTTATAATTACTAGGTGATGCAATAGCTACAGACATTCCTAATTTTAATCCGCCGATAATTAAACTATTTGCCATATTATTTGGGTCGCCAATATACGCAAGCTTTAGTCCCTCGAATTTACCTTTATATTCTCTAATAGTTTGGAAATCTGCCATAGCTTGACAAGGGTGACAAAAATCAGTAAGTCCATTTATTATAGGGATAGAACCGTATTCATCTAATTCATCAACGGTTGCTTGTTTAAAGGTTCGTATCATAATCCCATCAAGATATCTAGAAAGTACTCTAGCTGTATCTTTAATTGGTTCACCACGACCTATTTGCATATCTTTAGATGGCAAATATAAAGCAGTTCCACCAAGTTGTGATATACCCACTTCAAAACTTACCCTTGTTCTTGTACTAGACTTCTCAAAGATTAATCCAAGTGATTTTCCTTCTAAATAGTTATGTTTAATTCCTTTTTTTTGCTTATCTTTTAGATTGTCTGCTAAATCCAATAATTTTAGAATCTGGCTTTTATCTAAATCTAATAAAGTCAAAAAACTTTTCATTTTATTTCTCCTTATGTTCGCTTATAAATTTATATAGATTGCTTATTTGTGCCTCAACTTGAGTAGGGGCAGGTCCACCGTAACTGTTTCTTTTTATAACACAATTTTTTATATCAATTGCTTGATAAATATCTTCATCAAATAGTGGACTAAATTCTTTTAGTTTATCAAGGTAAATATCGCTTAAAGCTAAATCTTCAACTATTGCCCATTTTACCAACTTACCAACTACTTTATAAGCATCACGGAAAGCCAAACCTTTTTTAGTAAGGTAATCAGCACAATCAGTTGCATTAAGGTATCCACTTTTGCAGGCAGAAAGCATATTATGTGAATTTATTTTAGCGGTTTTTATCATACCTTTAGTTACACAAATAGAATCCAATATGCTATCTATGCTTTCAAACAAAGTTTGTTTGTCTTCTTGCATATCCTTATTATAAGCTAGTGGTAAACCTTTCAATGTAGTTAATATTGCCATCAAATTGCCATAAATTTTTCCCGTCTTGCCTCTAACTAGTTCGGCAATATCCGGGTTTTTCTTTTGTGGCATAATTGAAGAACCAGTTGAAAAGCTTTCATCAAGTTCTATGAATTTGAATTGTTGCGAACAAAACAAAATCATTTCTTCAGCAAATCTAGATAGATGCATTGCTATCATAGAAATATCGGAGTGCATTTCTACGACAAAATCTCTATCGCTAACTCCATCAATGGAATTTTCGCAAGGA
>JBAXZI010000038.1:0-16330 GCA_041670385.1 Clostridia bacterium
ATTTGAGTTAAAAAGTAATAACAGTTTAAGAAAATTATAATATTTTTATGCCGTAGTTAAAATCAAAAAGGGGGTCAGCATGATCCGGTAGCAGGGGTCAGTATCATCCGGTATACGTATGGTTTACAATAGATTGTAAAATTCCATTATTTCCTGAAAATATCCGGTTACAAACAAATATAAAGCAATTTAAGCAAAAGGTCAAGTACCTAAAAAAACAAAAACCCGGGAAACAAACTTCTTGTTTGCTTCTCAGGTTTTTGATGTTTTTTATATTATAAGCTATCGAAAAAAATGTAATTATTTTTTTCCTTTAATCCGTGTTAATTTTTTTACCATCCCCTCAGCCCGTAAACAAAAGATCCTATCCATTCATGAATAATTCCCTGCCATTTCGAAAATAACGAAAAATCAGGGAAAATATCAGTCCATAAGTACTGTGGATTTATGGATACATCGGTAACATAAGGAACAGAATGTATCCCTACCTTCTCAAAGCAGCTAAGTGAACGTTTCATATGAATAGCCGAAGTAATTAGCAAAGAAGGGCTGCAGAGCAAACTATCCCCTATTAAACGAATTGTGAATACAGCATTCTGACGAGTATTACGGGCTTTCCGTTCCAGAATTATATCCGAACGTTTCACTCCCCATTCCTCCATCATTAACAGCAACACTTCGGGATCGTTTTGTTGTCCCTTTATATCAGCTATAGAACCGTCAGCGGCAATAACAATCTTTTTTATAGTCTGTTTGTGATAAAGTCTTACTGCCTCCGTTAGGCGATCTGCATTCTCGTTAAAGTCTACACGGTGTAATCCCGGATCGTATCCCGAAAATCCGCCCAGTACAATTCCATATTTATAAGTCTTTATCGTATCAATCTTACCAATATAAGGCATAGCCGCTGCTTTTACAACCTCATTGTAAATCCATTTATTAGAGCAGAACAACAGAATAAAAACAGCCAGAATATAAGAACCCTGTTTAATCCGCCGCCTTTTACACAGAGCTGCTATACAAACAAGCACAATCAGGTATGTTACCGGACTTGCTGTTAATGCTAATATTTTTGATAAGATGAAGAACATGAAGATTTAAAACTAAGATTTTGGAATGGCTTTATTTATTAATATCATTTTTTTATTATACGGGAAAAGAATTTTTCATATTGATCTGTTATAATATCCCAGTTATATATTTTTGATATCTTATCAAGATTGTTAGATACAAATTTTTGATATTTAGATTTATCTGTAGTCTCAATTATATTTTTAAGTGTTTCACTATTTGAAAATGGTAAACCGTCATTTCCAACAATATATTTATTAAAAACATTATCGTGATAACAAATCAAAGCCGAAGAACCCATAGCTTCCAATAAAGAAGGATTTGTTCCTCCAACAGAATGGCCGTGGAAATATAAATTTGAAAAATACCTTAGATTATCCAGATCTCCCTGATTATATAATCCCCCTATAAAATGGATTCTGGAATCTTTTTCATATTTTACATATAGCTCATTACCGAATTTAGTGCGTTTATAGTCACCAATTAGAATAAATTTTCTATTAACGGAAGACTTAGAAAAAGCTTCCAATACCATATCAATATTATTTTCCGGCTCAAATCTTGCTATAAGCATGTCATAATTATATTTTTTTAAATTATATTTTGTCAGGCAGGTATCATCCTGTTTTGTGAAAATAAAACTTCCGTAAGGATAATATTCTGATTTTACTGAATATTTTTTCGAAAAATATTCCTGAATACCTATAGAATCAGCAACTAAATAATCGCTGTATTTAACGGCTAATTTTTCAGCATATTTGAAAAACTTTTGAACAGGATAAGAGTATTTACTTCTTTTCCATTCTAATCCATCCATATTGGTAATAACAATAGCTTTCTTTTTATACAATATTCTTTGCCATATAGAGCTACTGCCATAACCAAGCAGATAAATAATATCAAATTTTTTTTTTCGTGCATCTAAAATGCATCCTAAATCATATATAAATTGTCCTATAGTTCCTATCTTATTTTCAGGATCATATTTATGAATAAGATGTACTCCTTTGTATTCATCCTTTGTATAAGAATGATTGGCAGAGCAGTACACAGTAATATCATTACCTTTTTTTGTTAAACCTTGTGAAAGAATATCTGCAAACTGTTCAAATCCTCCATATTGATTTGGTATGCCACGTGTCCCTATAATTCCTATTTTCATTATTTGTTAAAATGTAAATTTTTATTTTACTTATGTTATTCTATGTACTCTTTACTTACTATTGCTATTCTAATAAAAAGATAAATATTATGATGAATATACTTTATTATATATCGAAATTAATTCAAGAGCTTTTGATTTCATATCTAGACCTTTTATTCCTATAGTTTTATTTATTTTAAAATCAGTAATTGGTGCAGACAAAATTTTTCTACAATAACTTGTTAATTCTTCAATATCAAATTTTTTTGAAACGTAACAATTATTTACCTTATTCAACATATCTGACACGTTACCTGTATTAGTTGCTACAACAGGTAAATTGCAAGCCATAGCTTCTTTTACGGAATTTGGAGAACCTTCAAAATCTGAGGTTAACAGATGTAATTCTGCGGAATTAAAATAATATATAATCCTATCACGCGGCTCATTGACTAAAACCAATTCTTCAATATTGGGGAAATCAAATTTTAAAAGTTTTAATACCTCAGTAAATCGGTCATATCTTTTTTGTTTACGGTATTTATCTTTTGAACTAACAAAGAGTATATATCTTTTATTTATATCCAGATTCAATTCTTTTTTTGCATCATTTTTAGGTATAGAAAAAAATTTGTTTGTGTCGACGCCATTAGGTAAATAATATGAATTATCAGTATATTTAATAGGTATCTTATCTTTGAATATCTTTTTTACATTATTATGTTTTATAATCCATTTTGTAATTCTAATTAATGTTTTTGACAGAAATTTCTTTTCCCCAAATTCATTTTCAATACTATTCAGAAAAGAGATTATAATTTTTTTCTTTGGACTTAATGCAAAAACAAGTAGTAATGTAAGTCCATGAAAACAATGAATAATATCACAATTAGATAATTTTTTTTTTAATGATGGAATACATCGAATATATTCCAGAACCCCCTTCTCACGAGCATTAATAAAAAATAATTCACTATCAAAATTTCCATATTTTTGCACACTTTCAATTTGTTCTTTAGTAAAAACGCAGTATTCAGGATGTTTGGTAGTTGGATATCCATTAGTTACAAATAAGACTTTCATATATTTAATTAAATAATTTCATAAAACAGGTAAATGTTGAATTGATTATAAATTTATTATATCGAATCAATTATGATATTTCCCTTTATATTTGTTCTACTTGTTTTTGGGGTAATTTTATCCAGCTACCTAATAAATAATCAAATGATTCTGGGGTAAATTCTTCATATCCTGAACCAGGATAAAAAGTTAATTCGCCAAAGTACAATTTCTCGTCTGTTTCATAAAAATCTACTCTTAAAAAGGGAATATTTTTGGATAATTTTTCTGCAAATTCAACCATTTTTTTAAAATTATATGGCTTAGGTATTGCGTTACCACTCTGTTTATAATGTCTTTCAAAAGGCATAAGATTCCAATCCATATCATAAAAATCCACATTTAAACCATCTGGAGAATTTCTATTTAAACAAACAAAAGAACATTTTACTTTTCCGTTAAAACACATGAATTTATAGTCTTTAAGCTCAGTACCTGATTCATCTACCATATACTTCTCACATACAATTTTTGGTTTCACATTTTTATAAGGCCATTCTCTATGTCCATAATAATAGTTTCTTTTCAAGGAATTATTAATTTTTTTTCTTGTTTTTTCAATATCTATTTTACTTTTATCTTCACATATTACTAGCCCACCTGAATCATGATTACATTTTAATACAAACTGATTAGGTAATTTAGAGAAATCAATATCTTCAAATTTATCCCATACTCCTATTAAAGGGATAAGGTATTCTTTTCCTATAGTTTCTGATATGTGTTTTCTTACTTCATACTTGTCTACTAATTTCGTATACAAAGGATTTTTGTTATATAATTTTAACCATTGTAGTTTTTCATTAAATGATTGAGGATTTTTTAGATTTAATATTTTTTTTAATGATAAAAAATATTCAATTTTAATATAAGCCATATCATTTTTAAAAAGCCATGAATATTTTCTTAGAAAAAATAGTAAAATTAAAGATGGATTATATATAGCTTTAAGTATTTCCTTCATAATGGTATTTGTGATAAATTAGAATTTTGATTAATAATTATTAAGATTTTTTTTATTCTTAATTAAATTAAATTAAATCGTTTTTTTTTGTATTGTTAATTGTTCGTAAAAAAATAGCATGAAAATCCAAAAAATACGTGTATAGTAATTTACAGATGCAACTTCCATAATAAGAACAACAAATATCATAACCACAAATATTATGTTTTTGCGTTGTTTTATGGATTCTTTTATAATAGGAAAATATATGGAATAGTATAGTACAAAGCCAACTAATCCTAAATCTGCAAGAATTTCCAAATAATTATTATGAGCATATAGACCTAATGCTGTGTAATGTTGGAATGCGTCGATACCTACTCCAATTGCCACATTTTTATTGAAAATATCATAAGCAATTTCAATAAAAGACCATCTAAATTTTGTACTTGAATCTCCAACTCCGGTATTAAAAAAGCTTATTGATTCTTTTAACCGTTCAATCGCAATTAAATTATTAAAATAACCTGTCTGAATAATGTATAACGAAATAATAGGCAAAAAAATCAATAATGCCAAATAATATTTTTTTTGTCTACGGGCAAATGAACGAATACTTATAAAAGTAATTAAAGAACCTAATAATAAACCTTTACGTGAACCTGTTGCCAATATAATAATTAAAGAAATTCCAATAACGATAGTAAATAAAATAGCAGATGGTTTTTTTTCTTTTTGCTCATAAAGACTGTAGAAAAATACTATAAAAATAATAATAATTGCTAAAAGGTTTGCATTTGTCATTGTTCCACTAAATCTCCCTGGAAGATCCATAGCGTTTTCTTTAAATAAAATAAGAACTATTAAATTTATAAAAAGTCCTGTTATTAAAGAGTATACTAATGTTTTAAACAGCTTATATTTTTTATTATTATAATATGTTATAGATAATAGTATTAAAATTAGAAATAATCGTATAACCATTCTTATAGAAAGCAATGGTTCAACAGACCATAAGATACTTGCAGCTGAAAAAAGTAAAAATATTAAAAAACGTTTAACCAAATAAGGCTGTTTAGTACTTAACAAATGCTTAAAATTAATAAGCAAAGAAGTTATAATATAAGTTATAGAAGTGGTATAAAATATAAATATATTATTGGGTCTGTTAAAAAATAAGCCCACAATAAACAAAAAGAAAGTTAATTTAATTATTGATTTCATGTTATTCAAAAAAGTACGAGCAGAATTCTCAAATGATTAATCCATATTCAAATAATAGATACTGTCTCACAAAGTGTGTAAATAGGGAAACCCATGCTAAATTAATTTAGTTGTAAACGGTTTTCAAATAACACTAGAAATTGATTCAAAATGATGCCCCAATTTTGAATAGGCGACACTGTTTCACAAAGTGTGTAAATAGGAAAACCCATGCTAAATTAATTTAGTTTTAAACGGTCTTCAAATAACACTAGAAACTGATTCAAAATGATGCCCCAATTATGAATAGGCACAGTCCATTTTTTAGTTGCTTCTCTTGTTGCCAAATATACGGATTTCATTACAGCCTGGTCAGTAGGGAATGAAAGTTTATTTTTAGTATACTTTCTAATTTTACCATTTAAGTTATCAATCATTTTAGTAGTATAAATTATTTTTCTTATTCTCAGAGGGTTCAAAGAATATAGTTAAATTCTTACCAGTTGTTTTCCCAATTGGCAGCAAAATCATCCAATGCGGTTCTGGTAGCTTTTTTTGTTGGGCCAGTATAAGTTTTTTTTACCTATTCACTTTATAATAAAAAAATACCAACATTTATTAAAAATTGTTTTTTTTTTAAGATATAAAATGTACAATAACAATTTAAATAGCAATTGTTTTATTTTACTATTTAGTACAAATATTATCTAATCTGAATTTTAAATTATAAACCCAAGATTTTATTGTTTTGGGAGTCCAACTTAATATATATGTTGTTATAAGAGTTTTTTTATTCAATTTTGTATATCTGTATTTATATAAAAGTTGTCTAGCTTCTTTACGTTTGTTATTATCGATAAGTAATGTAGCTTTGATAATTATTTCTTTTATCATATATTCTTCAAAACTAGTTGAAATTTTTCTTTTCTTTTTTTCTTCTAATAACATTTCTTCAGCTTGATTTGCAAATGTATCCTCTAAAACAGCATTATTATTACATGCTCTATTCTCAGAATTATAAAAATATGTCGCTTGTATCTGATTTGAATAAGCAATGTCAAAATTCAATGCTATTCTACACCACATATGCAAGTCTTCCCCTCTTCTTATATTTAAGGGGAATCCCCCTAATTCTTTAAAAACACTTTTCATTACTACTACAGACGACGCAGAAATCATTGGGAAATATAAAGAATATTTAAAGTAATCATCAATAATTCCTTCCCAATTATGTTTAATAATTTTAGTGGCTGGTGATGAAATTACATTCATATCGTCCTTCATGATATTGTATGATGTAGCATATGCTTTTGATCTAGGATATTTTTCAATTAGATTTTTTATTGTTTCAAGAAAAGTAGGTTCCCATGAATCATCAGCATCTAAAAAACCTATAAATTTATATTTAGACTCATTGATTCCTTTATTACGTGCAGATGATACACCACAATTCTTTTGCTTAATAAGTCTAATTCTTGCATCTTTTAATTTAATTACTTCTTCAACACTATTATCCGTTGAACCATCGTCAATAACAATTATTTCAAACTCTTTATACGTTTGATTTATTACTGAAAAAATAGCTCTAGTTATATGTTTTTCTTTATTATATAATGGTATTACGACTGAGAATTTCATTTATTAATCTATCTATGTACGTTTTATTTAAAACACAATATCTTTATACAATTATGATAATTTCAAAATCATATTTTATGTTTTAGTCCACAAAGTACTAATTCCCTGTGAGCTTCACACTCAATTATATTTTGTATTGCTAACAATTGCTTATCATTATACTTTCTTTTTATTAGTGCATTATTAAATAATTTTCTGTCTATTCTATTTAACCATTTACCAAATCCAGAAAAATTTCTTAAATAATTTTCAATATTTTGTTTTGCAAATTTATCATACTCTTTTTCGATAAAATCTTTTTTTAATATTTTATCTGAACGTCTATGGAAGTTTTCTAATATCTTTCTTGATTCTTCACTTTTTGCCAAACGTACACAATTCCCTTTCTTTACAATGGGAATATAATTTATATTAAGCCTATTTTTTATTTCTATATTTATTAACAAACTTGTTTGCCAATATTCGCTGTTTGAATGATCAAATATAAAATTACCTTGTCCATAAATTATTGTTGAATCTTTATAATTCTCAAAACATCCAATACAATGACTATGCTGACATATAACCAAATCTGCTCCTTTTTGAGACATCTTCCTAGAAATTTTTTGAAGATATGGCGATGGATAACGATAATGCTCTTTCCCTCCATGATAGAGAACAATAACATAATCACATTGATATTTTAATTTTTGTATATGGTCAAGACTTTCTAATGGATCAAATGGATTTGCACCATAATCGTTTTTAGATGCTATAGAAAACTCATTTTCTGCACAAGCATAAATACCTATCTTCAATTTATTGTTTTTGATTATATATGGTTTATTTGCGTCAGATAAATTTTTTCCTATTCCAACAAAAGGTATATTATTTTTATACAGCATATCTTTTGTGGATTTTAAACCCTGTACCCCTTGATCTAAAATATGATTATTCGCCAAAGTAAGTAATGATGGCATAAGAGCCTTTATTCCATTAATAGTACTTGTTGAAGCAATAAGATTCGGGCCATATTTTGTTATAGGATTTTGTTTATCTGTTAAAGGAATCTCTAAATTAAAGATACGCATATCTTTGGAATTCCATAATAAAGACAATTCTTCACCAAGTAAAGAATTTGTATCAGCTTTATTAAATAGATCTATATTAGATTGTGTTGGTGCTAAGTCGCCTGCTATTATTAATTGCATATATAATATTCTCCTTTATAAATTGTTCATTTATTCTTTAGGTAGTCATATATTACTAACTATTATAACTTTAATATTTTTTTTACGAAAAACTAATTTAAGTTTTTTTGACTATAACTTTATTCTTGTCTTTTGAGTTGTTATAAATAATGAAAAAATTAGTATTATGGGGCGGTTTTTAGTTAAAAGAGTTATCCAATTCCCTTTTGAAATTTTAATACCATAATTACGAGTGGGCATAAGGTAATTGATTCGTTTGTTTATAAATTAGGGTATTGCTCTTTAATAAAATTGTAAATATTATTAATTGAACCATCATAAATAATAATAATGTTTTGTAGGTCTAACTTCGTACTGATGATATACATGTAATATATTTTTCAGCATTATATGCTGGAATAATACTGGATATTTTCAATTCATAAATAATTGTCTAAAATAATCCTATTTTATAAAATTCAATATTTTCTTTAATAGTATATTTCCTATTAACTAATGAAACTATTCCAAAAAATATTAAAAATAAATAATATATTGGAAAAGCTATAGAATCATTATACTTCAAATATTTTACTTTGCTGTCTTTAAAAATCATTCGTTTCCAGTGACTACATTTTTGTATTTTTTTAGTGGAACCATCCTCAAGATGAATTATTTTTGTTGATCTAATTATATATGATTTATAACCAAATTTTTTATTTAAACGATATTGTAAATCTGTTTCTTCAAAAAACATAAAAAAATTCTTATTGAAACCTTTTACTTCCCAAAATTTATTTTTTTTTATGAACATATCTGCACCAGAAACATAATCAATTTTTATAAAGTTTTCTGAATCATTATATTTCTTTTGATAGTTTATTTCTTTATGTTTTTTCAATAATCTTTTACAATGTATTTCTATTTCTTTAAAACATTTAGGAAAATCACCTCCTGAATTATTGATTTTCATGTTTTTAGAAACTAATTGAGTGCCAATAATCCCCAGTGATAATTTGTTCTCATTATCTTTGTAAAATTTTATTAGTTTCGACAATGAATCCTCAATAAAAATAGTATCAGGATTTAAAAAAAACAGAAATTCCCCTTTAGCGTGTTTAGCTCCAATATTATTTGCCCTTCCAAAACCAATATTATTAGTATTATTTATTATTTGGATTCTATCATCCAAATGCTTAAACTTATTATAACTTCTATCTATTGAATTGTTATCGACAATTATTATTTCAAAAGATTCTTTTTTACAATACTTTAAAAGTGATCGAATACAATTAGATATTTCATCAGTAGTATTATAATTAACAATAATAATTGATATTTCAGTCATTTCTATAGTTTTAAAAAATCTTTGTTAAAAATGGACATACAGTTTTTTGCTATTTTTTTAGCTTCATATTTAGCTTTTGGGGACTCTTTTGCATCTTGTAATAATTGATTTATTATTTTTATCTCATTATTTAAGTCCTTTTCGTTTTGAGCTAAATTTTCAATGTTATACATATGTTTTTCAAGTTTAATTAGATACAATAGTCCTTCAACTTTATGTTCATACGATAATGCAACAAAAGGCTTTTTATTATTAATTGCAAATACAATTGAATGATATCTACCTCCAATTACAATTTCTGATTTTGAAATTATACTTTGTTGAATATTGGAACTGTACTTGTCTTCAACCACAACTATTTTTTGTTTTGTTTTCTTTTTTAATTTTTCAAAATATCTTTGATCGTTAATTGGAGAATTGAATAACTGAGGAAGCATTACAATAGTTTTTATATTACATGTTTCTGCTATTGAATTAATTATCTTCAAATAAAAGTTTTCTAGATATTCAGGATTTGTTTTTTTAAAGGTAGGGTGCCATGTGAGTTCATTAGGAACAAAAACAGCAAATTTATCATCCCCAATTTGTTTCTTAATTTTTGTAGGTATATTAGTTTGCGGAGTAGTTAAAAATGCGGAATCAATAGAAGGTACATATTTAATTTTAAGTTTATCTCCTAATATTTGTGATTTAGAATCACGAATAGAAATAAATTGGAAATAATTTAAAAGATTAATGCTTACTCGTTTGAAGACTCTATCCCATTTATTTGTTTCTTTAAATGGTCCAAAAGAACGTGAATAATAGGCTGTTTTCTTTCTATATAATTTAGCAATAGTTAACCAATAGATATGTTGCCAATCTTGAAAAGGTCCCATACAAATCCCCCCTGGAGCACATATTACAAAATCTGATTTTTTTATTTTTCGACTAAAAGAATAGTGTGAAGGATAAAATAAAGAAAGCCTAAGCATATTTAAGCGTAAAGCCCATTTTTTAATACGATAACTGCCTTTACTATAATTTTTGAAATTGGTATATTTAACATTCTGACAATCAACTTTAAATTGATTAATACTATCATCATTAGCATTTGAAAATAAAACTTCGAAATTAGCATCAGGATGATCTTTAGCTAAGGTTAAAATAAAACTTCTATGTGCTGCTTCGTCACCGCGGTTATTTAATGGTTGATTTATTATTAAGATATTTTTCATTTTTATAATTATTTATATTTAATTATTAACCGAAGTTTAAAAAAAAGAATAGAAATTATTTAATGATTTTTTTAATGATTTTTATACCTTCTTTCCCAAGAATTTTTTTTGCCAACTGTTTAGTATTTCCCTTAAAACTTGTTTCAATTTGGGACATTAATATAGGAGCCATTTTTTCATCCTCATCATTCGTAAACACTTCAAACAATTTTGATTTCCCAGTAATTTCGGGCGTAATAAATTTTTTGTAAATTTGTTCAAATTCTTCTTTATTTGATGCACTTAGATATTCAAAACCAAGATCAGTAACGTAATGTCTTACCAATTTGGGTGATTTGTTTCCATAGTGACGTGCGGCTGCTATATATTCGTCTGTTTCCTCACCAAACTCCATACCTGGATTATTTTTAATTTTAAATTCCATTCCTTTTCCGTTATTAATCAAAAGTATACGTAGGTTCTTTCCAACATGGCGATTACCAATTACATTCATATCATAGAAAAATGCCAAATCTCCAATAACCCCAAAATAAAGTTTATTTATATTAGTAAGAGATGCTCCTACCAATGAAGACAAACAACCATCAATTCCAAAACCACCTACATTTGAGTTGGAAATAACGGAATCTGATAGTTTAAAATAGTTCCAGGAACTCAAACTATTAAGAATGCCAAAGTGTATAACAGAGTTTTTTGGCAAAATTTTTGATAATTGTTGTGCAATCCAAACATTAGAAAATGGTAATTCCGGTATCTTTTTTGTTAGTTCATCGATTTTGTTTGACCATAGTTTAAAATAATTATTTGATGTTCCCTTTATGTCCCTTTTAGTATAATACTCAAAAAATTTATTTTCTGTCATTTCAAAAACATAACGCAAACAATGAAAAGTATCTCGTATTTCACCATCTTCGCTAACTCTCCATACTTGTTTAGCTTTTCCTGTAAATGAGCTATAAAAACCTGAGATTTCTCCAATATGTATTAATAAATCGGGCATAAAGATACTTTTATCTAAATTTTGCTGAGAACAAAGTAAAGGAAATAGTATTTTATATTTTCCTATGTAACCACTTGTATGATCGCATATTACAATAGCATTATTTGTAGCACAAAAATTATCAATAGCAAGGGTTTGTTCTTTTGTGAAAATTTTATGTGAACCAACAAATATCCCTGTTTTACCTTGAGGAAAAGAAGGAAAAGCATCAGTATCTGTTATTCGATTAATAACATTTACTTGAGGCAACTTACATGTAGTATAGCTACGATTATACGTAGTTGTAAGATTGATATGAACTGGTCCGCCCCCTTGTCTTTTTAGTTCAAGAATAGCACAATTTGCTTTAATTTCGCATTCCCAAACATCATTATTGTTTTTTATGGTTGGTAATGTTACACTTAGTTTTGCTACATCTTTTTGAATAATACTTCTATCTATAACCTGGTCTTCATGATGCCCATATTTTGAAATATCACGTGTCGATGTAATGGCCAGCACAGGAAGTTTACGGTAGTATGCTTCTGTTAAACCTGGTAAATAATTACGTGAAGCTGTAGCTCCCGTACAACTTATAACAACTGGCTTACCAGTTTCTTCAGCTAAACCACAAGCCATATATGCAGCAGAGCGTTCATCTGCTGATGAATATACTTCAAAATAAGGATCAATTTGTATGCTTCTTACAAATGTTAGATTTGTACTACCTGGTGAAGCAATTACTTTACGAATGCCATGCTCTTTGAGTAATGCAATTACAATCTGAACATTTTTTTCATCTGTATAATATTTTTCCATAATGTGTTTTTTCTTTTAATTCTTTTTTAAATATATTTATTTTAAAGAATATCCACCATCGCAAACTATGGTTTGTCCAACAATAAAATTAGCAGCATCACTTATTAAAAAAGTAGCTAATTCCGCTATTTCATCTGGTAAGGCAAATCTTTTTAGGGGATTCTGAGTGCAATAAACATTTTCTTTTTGATTTAAAAGGCTAGGTACAGCTTTCGTTGCGGTAAGGCCAGGGGCTATTCCATTTACTATAATACCACAAGGTGCTAATTTAATCCCAAGCCCTTGAGTTAGTCCTGCAATATCCCATTTTGTCATTCTGTATGGATAAGTAGCCCCAACAAAAGCTCCTTGCGAAGAAATATTTATAACCTTTTTTAATTTATCCATTCCTCCTTTTATCCATTGGTTGCATAACGATTGAGTTAAGAAAAACATGCCTTTTGAATTTGTTGTATATATTTTATCCCATATTTTTTCAGTTACATTAGGGAAAGTGACACCATTTACAATGCCGGCATTATTAACTAAAACATCAATATCTCCTCCTAATAACAATTTAGTTTTTTTTATATTTTCTTCTAATTGATCTATTTGACTTACATCCCATATAAGTGTTTTTAATCTTGGATTTTTAATTTCTTCGATAGCTTGTTCCATTTTTTTTTCAGTTCTGCCTGTGATAACAACTGTTGCACCTTCCTGTAAACATTTTTTTGCAATGCTCAGTCCAATGCCAGTACTGCCACCTGTAATTAATATATTTTTCCCTTTTAAAATTTTACCGTAATTAACTTTTGTTATTTTAAGGGTTGAGTATCCTCCATATTTGTAAATTTCTTTTATGGATTTAATTACTAAAGGTGTCCTTTGAAATATTTGTTTTATTTTATGCATTATTCTTTTCATTTCAATGATATTTTATTCAAAATAATTTCTTTAATTTTAATTCGTGATCTTTTATTTAAACCTATAAAACACATAGTTACTGAAGCGAATGCTACATAGAATAGGATTTTTATACATGAAAAAAGTAGCCCATTTGGCAAATAATATTTTATTACAAAAGAAGGAATAGCTGAGAGTATAATGACACCAGCAACAGGCATTACTACTTGAATAAAAAAAAGTTTAATAGAGAGCCCTATTAGATTCTTTACAATGAATAACCTAACAATAAACATTGCTAAATTTGCTAATATTGCAACAACAAAAACAGAGTATGCTGCTTTTCCCATACTTATTATAATCCATGAAACTATGAAAATTGAGATATTTATACTTCCAAGAGTAGTTTCATAAATTTTCATTTTTCCTGGAGCTCGGGCGGCTGTAACTATTGGTAAACTAATTGAATTTATTAAAACTTCAACTAAAGCTAAACGAGTAAATAATATTGCTTCTTGTGGTGGATTTTTTAACCATAGATTTAATATCGTGTCCATTTCAAGAAACATAGGCAAGGCAAATAACCACAATAGGAAAAAAGTAATTTTAGAACCATTAAAAATAAGATAAAACATATTTTCTTTATTTCCTGAAGCATACGATTTAATGATAGGAGGATAAAGACCAACATTGAAATTACTGGAAAACAAATTTATTTGGTTTGCAACATTTGTAGCGATTGCTCTAGCTGCAACAATTATCGGATTGAAAGCTTGATTCAAAAGAATGGTAACTGCTTGATTCCTAAATACCGTAGTTATTTGACCAAATAATGTCCAACCTGTAAAGCCTATAATTTTATTCAGTAAAAATTTATCCCAATAAAATTTGCGAAATTGACATTCTGAATAATTTTTTATGCAAATTATAACATATATTAAAGTATTAATCAAAGCTACTAAAAAAAGTAAAAAACCGTATATTTCTAGTTTATCCCAAGGTAAATATATAAGCAGAAATACAATAATTAATTTTAAAGCTGCTTCTATAATTGATACATATGCATAAATTTGCATGTCTTCATGTGCAATAATAATTGCTTTAAAAGGTGATGCAAAAATTATCGTAATAAAAGTGAGTACGGAAAAGTGAAATATAAATAATACTACCTCAAATCTTTCAGGAGGTACTTTTAATTTATTAGTAACATACCATGTTCCAACCGTTTCTAGTAATAAAAAAGCTAATATTGCAATCCCTGCATAAATAATTAGGTTGACAGAAAAAGTTTTTTTTAATGTTTTAGAATTATTTTGCCCCAGTGCAAATGAAAAGAAACGCTGTGTTGCTGAAGCCATTGTTCCACTAAGAAATGAAAAAAGTGATACTATTCCTCCTACTACACTATAAATCCCATAATCTTCAACCCCAAGCACGTTTAAGATTACTCGCACTGTATACAGACTAATCAATAGAATTAGTATCTGTCTTGAGTATAGCATTAGGGTATTCTTCGCTATACGTTTATTGTTATTTCCTTGCATTAAGAGTTTTTCATTGTTGGGATTGTAAATGTTTGTCTTGTACTCCAATAAATTATAAATTAGCTTTTCTTATAAATAAAGTTAATGTTCTGTAAGAATAAATTTATTGTTTGTCTTTTTTGTAAAGTTATATTCCCTGATTGATTGTACATTTTAGTTAATTGTATTTTATTAATCTTCCCAAATCATCAGCGAAGGCGTTTCAGTTTTAAGATATTCCTTTTCTTCTGCCGGTGAAATAATCTTTGTTATAATAGTTTTCTTGATTATTTTCTCAGCTTTATCCTTAAGGCTTTGCAGGTAATAGGTATCTATGTGTTCACCTGTTAAAACTATTTCAATTGTCTGGCTGTCTTTTCCTTCGGCAAAATCGCCGGTTAACCATGCCCGTTGTACGTTTCCCAGTTTCTTTACTACATCGTTTATGATTTTGTCAATGCCGGTGTGTTTCAATAGAATATTATGGATATCCTTAAATAGCGGATACCTGAGGTTTGCCTTAAAGAGCTTTTTGTTGCCTTCGTGGGTGGAGCTTATTAATCCGGCTTTTTCGAAGCGGTTTAGTTCCAGACGGATGGCGTTGGTGGACTCGTTAAACTCTGTGGACAGTCCACGGAGGTAGGCTGTCTGGCTGCTGTTTAGGAAGAACTTCAGCAGGAGGCGGATGCGGGTTTGGGAGGTTATTAGGGATTCTAGCAAAACTTAAATGTTAATTATATTTTAAGATGGCACAAGGCTGGAGACTTGCGCCAAAGAAATTAAGAAAGGCTTGTGCCAAAGATAAATTAAGAAATGGCACAAGTGAAGACACTTGCGCCAAAGACGAACCAAAGACTTTTCATGGCTTCGCCCTCTCTGTCCCATGGGGGATGAGTGGCGGTTTTTTGTATTCGAAGGGCAAAGATAATGAATAAAATTATTACTCAAAGGGAAAACTTATAATAAAATGTTTGGGGAAAAATAAAAACCTGTGCTTTTGGGCACAGGTTTTATGTATAGGGGAGTTTAATTTTAATTAAGAGGCACAAGTCTGGAGGCTTGCGCCAAAGAAGTAAAGGAGAGAACTTTAGAAGGTTTTAGGCTTTATCGAATTTCTCAAATTTAGAGTTCTGTGATATGTACTCCGGTACAATATGTTTCATCATTTTTATTGTTTTATCTATATCCATATTGGAGGCATCCTGTTCGAGTATTTTGTATTCTTCTTTTATATCATCCAGATTATACTTTCGTACTTTGGCATGGAAA
>JBAXZI010000039.1:0-16018 GCA_041670385.1 Clostridia bacterium
AAATTAGGAGATAATAAATGGAAAATAAAAAACTTTACAAAGCAAATCTATTAATAATTATATTGGCGATTTTAGTAGCCTTATTATGTATTGGTAGTATACAAGTTGATCAAAAGGCATTTGCAGAATATGATTACGTGGTTACATTTAATACTTTGGGACAAGATGAAACACCAAGTGATCAATATATTAATCCGAGTATGCCAAAAGTTGCTACAGTTGATGTAGAAAGTGATACATATCAATTTGAAGGTTGGTATACAGGTAAAGATTATACAAAGAAATGGGATTTTAATAATGATGATGTCATAGAAGATATGACGCTTTATGCCAAATGGAGTTTGAACGGTAAACAAGTCGTAGCAGAACCAATACATATCACGGCATCGGCTAGTGGGGATATGGATACATTAGGTTGGCAAACTATATATTCGAGTATTTTGAAAAGATATGTTTTATATATGAGCGGCTTAAATATGCTTATTGACGATACTAACAAGGCTATCATAATTGATTGTGATGTAATAATGAATCTTAATTATAACAGTGTAAATAATATTAATATAAATAATAGTGCAGATATGTCAACAGCTATTTTTACTACTTCATCGATAGAATTTATTGGTGAGGGTACTCTTAATTTGAATGCCACTTCAATATCTGACAATTCTTATGGTATTTTGATAGAAAATCATATGGATACATCTGCATATGAATATGGAATACGAATTCCTGAGAATAGACCAGATTTAAAGTTAAATATAAATAGTATATCAGAAAGTTTTAATGCATATGGAATAAAAATAGATAATTTTAAACCTGAAAACTATTATGCAAGTAGATTAAAGTTAATGAGTGGAACTACAACTATAAAGGTTGACGGTAAAATGGAAAACCAAACCATAGATGTTTCATCTTTTTTCAAGGGTGACAATATGGTTACAAAATGTGCAGATGAGATTGGAGAATATAATGATAATGCATATATCAATGAAAATTCAAATTATAATCCAATTAAAATTTTATTATATAAAGATGAAGATTTTACAAATCCAGCAACAAATATAAAAGTAGCTAATGCCTATAAGGTTACATATATGGATTCTAATGAATTGATAGAAAGTCCAGCTGACGATTATTATTTTGATGGACAAATACCAACTTTCCCAGTACTAACAGAAGCGGGATATGATTTCGGTGGTTGGGTATTCTGATGTAAATTGTGAAACACCTATTGTTGCAAATACACCAATAACAGAATCTATAACTGTTTATGCAAAATGGACAATTGGTACATATACTGTCAGTTTGAATGTTCAAGGTGGAACTAATATAGATGAAATTTCTAAAAATGGAAATGAAACTATTGATTCTTCATTATTAAGCACGACAAAAGATGGCTTTACATTTTCTGGATGGTATAAAAATGCAAATTGTACAGAGGTATGGGATTTTGAAAATGATAAAGTTACCGAAGACACAACACTTTTTGCAAAATGGGTAGAGACTACATATTCTATTGTTTTAATACTCAAGGTGGAACAGAGATAGATGGTATTTCTGGAAATGGGATTATAGAAGAATTATCCTTGACTGCTCCAACAAAAGAAGGATTTACTTTTGATGGATGGTATAAAGATGCAGATTGTACTCAAGTTTGGGATTTTGATATAGATACAGTTTCCGAAGACACAATTCTTTTTGCTAAATGGAAAGAGGTTGTATATTCTGTAATTTTAAATACTCAAAGTGGAAGTGATGTTGATGCTATTTCCATAAATGAAAATGGAACTATTGACCAATCATCATTGAATGTTCCGACAAAAGAAGGGTTTTCTTTTGCTGGATGGTATAAAGATGCAAATTGCACTCAAGTATGGAATTTTGATACAGATACAGTTTCTGAAGACACAACACTTTTTGCAAAATGGTCAGAAGAAAGTCAAAATCCGACTCAAAAACCTACACAAAACCCAACTCAAGAGCCTACAACACCTGTTATAAATGAAAATAAAGGAATGAGTGGTGGAGATATCGCTGGAATGATAATCGGTATACTATTAGCTCTTGTTTTAGGTGCTTATATTGTTTTATTTATTCTTTGGAAAAAAGGAAAAACAATTTTACCATTCTTAAATAAAGCTTTTGAAAAAACTGTAATAATATTAGATAAAGTTCAAAAAGCATTAAAGAAAGCAATAAAATTTATTGCAGAAAAATCAAAAATGATAATTGAAAAAATCAAAAAATTCATTTCGGAAAAAATGAATAAAAATACAGTTAAAGAAGAAGTAAAAGCTGATACAATTGCGACAACTGAAACAGTTGCAACAGCTGATACAGTTGCAACAACAGAAGAAAATAAACCTGAAGTAGCAACGGAAAAAAAGCCAGTAGCAAAAACTACAGCTAAAAAGCCAGTAGCAAAAACTACTGTTAAAAAAGATGATAGCACAAAATAAACAACAGGATATGAGTAAGTCTAAAATGTCCTAAGATAAAAAGAAAATTTGAATGAGATATTTCAATAAAAAACTTTGAGCCACATTATTAGAAATAATAGTGTGGCTTTTTTTTATGATATTTATTTAATTTTTTATTTTAGAATGCCCAAATATACAAAAGTTATTTTAAGTAAGTTACACCCTTAATTTTTTAGGGCAGGGCGGTAAATAGATAGTTAAAAGTCTTTTGGGTACAATTTGGTTTGAAAATTAAGGAATAATGGAAAAAAAGCTATTGTTCGGGTGCTATAAATGGCGATAAAGTTAAGTTTTGGGGAGAAAGAGAAATTTTAAACTCTCGTTAGGCTTTTTGATTTTGATAAAATAATATATCCGCAAACTATGAATAGTTGGCTTGATAGAGTATTAGAAAAAATAAACTTAAGACACTTCAATGTGCAGTCATAAGGTATGCAAATATAACATTGCAAATTATGGCAGGAGTTTTGTGTGTCTATAGTACAGCGAGGAGCATGACACGCAAGGATAATCACATATTGATTTATATAAAAATAAGTGATAAAATTAAATTATTAATAAAATATTATTATTTTAGGAGCCAAATTATGGAAAAATTTGATGTTGTTATTATCGGGGCCGCAACTTCAGGCAGTTTTTTTGCGCGCAGAATGGCGGAGCTTGGATTTAGTGTAAAAATTCTTGAAAGTATGTCAAATGAAAATTTGGGGAAACGGTTGGATATAATTCATATTGCAAGTAATGATTTTGATAAATTTAGTTTACCACGACCTAAAAAAGGTGATGATGATTGGGGCTTCGAATTTGATGGCGGTTATACAATATCACCTTTCAATAATTATCCCAAATACGCTGGTGGGGTGACGGTCGGTGTACATATGCATGAGTATATTGTGCATCTTAATAGATGGGCGGAGGAAAAGGGTGCACAGTTTGAATATGGTGCAACATTTACTGATTTTGTTTTTAATGAGAATAAAATTGTTGGTGTGCATTACGTGGTGGACGGCAAAAGCAAAATGGTTAGTGCAAGAGTTGTTGTTGATTGCTCAGGCGCGACTGCCGCTTTGCGTTGCAAACTTCCAGACGGTTACGGTATTGAAAACAATCCGTTGACCGCAAACGATATGTTTTATGTTATCTTGCATTATGTTAAATACTCTGATGAGAAGAATTATGTTACGCAAACACGTGGCTGGCCTTATTACAAAACTTGGGAAGCTCCCGAAGCCGATCCAACAAGTGCAATTTTGGGAGTAGGTGCAAATTTTAGCTATGATTATGCTGAGGAAGTGTATAAGGATTTTGTCAAAAATATTCCGCTTCCTGAACACGAGGTAACGCGTATTGAACGTGGTGTAACGCCTTATACTAGACCGCCATATTCTTTTGTAGCGGACGGCATTATTGTTATGGGCGATGCGGGTTGTCTTACGAAACCAATGAACGGCGAGGGTGTGACTAGCAGTATGGTGCAAATGGAGATTGCAGTTGATGTATTAAAAGATGCATTGAATAACGACGAATATGTTTCTCAAAAAAAGCTTTGGCGTATAAATAACGAATATAATCTTGTGCAGGGCGCAGATTTCGCTAGCATGCGTGCGATACTTATTAAAGCAGTTGGCGCAAAAAAAGATGAGTTTGAATATTTTTTCAAAAAGAATATAATTTTCTCGGAAAAATTTTTGGAAGCGGCAGGGCAAGGAAAAGAAATCAAAATTTCAGTTGGGAATTATTTACATATTGGATGCGGAATTTTGTTAGGTTTACTTAGCGGGAAGATAAGCAGGGCTACTATAAAATCATTAAAAAAGGGATTGTCAAACGGTGGAAAATTGAAAGAGTTATATTTGAATTTCCCACAAACTCCATTAGGTTATGCTAATTGGAAAATTAAAGCTGATAAGCTATGGGCAGAGGTTGGCAGTATGAGTGACAATAAGTGAACTTACAGTTAAAAGTAATTAATTATAGAAAGTTACTGTAAGGATAGGGATAAAATGTATTATTTAAATTTTACTAAAATATTTTTATTATAGTATCCTAAAACTAAACATCGAGGAACCTTAGTTAGCCTTAATGCGAAGTTTTAATATTGAAAATTTTATTAAAGGTATAGGCAAGAAATACAACATAAATGAAAAAGTTTTTGATAGGTAGTGAGCCGTGCAAATGGTACAAAACTTGGAAGGTATGGGATTTACTGTTGTACTTTTCGGACAAGGCTATAAAGATATGAGTCAACCAACTAAAGAACTTATGAAGTTAACTCTAGAAAAGAAAATTGCACACGGCGGAAATGAACCGCTAAGATGGATGATGGACAATATATTTATAAAAACTGACCCCGCAGGAAATATAAAAGCGGATAAAGAAAAATCAACAGAGAGAATTGATGGAGCAATAGCTACCATTATGGCACTTGATAGATCACTTCGAAATAACGATGTAGGAAGTGTATATAATGAAAGAGGGATATTGATATTATAATTAATTAAATTCTTTACAAAGAATATTGTTTGATGTACAATAAAAGTATAAAAATGATTAGGGAAAAAGGGAGAATTTTAAATGGACAATAATGATGATTTCACTAAAAGTGAAAATGATGAACAAGTCACAGCAATTAAAAATGATGAAGACATTACAGCAAGTGAAAATGGTAAAAAGAAATTATCAAATAAAAAGAAGAAAAAGTTAATAATATGGGGCTGTATAATAGTTGCTATAATAGTTATATCAATATGCATACCAGTTTCCAATAATGATACGCCTAATTTAAGTGGAACAGAACAAGCAGAAGATGATACGCCTAATTTAAGTGGAACAGAACAAGCAGAAGATGATAGTAATAATATAACAATGACAATGGGTCAAAGGAATGCATTAGCAAAAGCAAAAATTTATTTAAGAAGTATGGCATTTTCAAAATTAGGCTTAATTGATCAGTTAATGTTCGAAAAATACTCGTTGGAAGATTCCACATATGCTGCGGAAAATTGCGGTGCAAATTGGAATGAACAAGCAAAAATAAAAGCTAAAACTTATTTAGACATAATGGCATTTTCAAGGCAAGGATTAATAGATCAACTAATATTTGAAAAATTTACATTAGAAGAAGCAACATATGGTGTAGAAGCTAATGGATATTGATTTAAAATTTTGAGTTAAAAAGACTTTCAATTAGTAGATGATATGCAAGTTTTGTTATTAAAATTGGAGTTTTGGAGATTTTGTATGCTTAACGAGGCAATAAATAAAAATCGTTTCAATAATGAAACGGTTTTTTTATGTCCAAAAGGAGGGAAAATTGAAATTATTTAATCGAAGAAGTAGGGATAAGCTTACAGAAAATAGAAATGATGATAAATTAAATGATTTCATTAAAGGTGTTGATGTAGATATAGGCGGAGGTGGTGGTGTTAATAGTGGTGTAGCTGTTGATGAACTTCGTTCAATGCAAACTTCAGCAGTTTATGCTTGCGTAAGAGTAATAAGTGAAACGATAGCAAGTTTGCCGTGTTACTTATATAAAAAAGAAAAGGATAAGCAAGTGCCTGCAAGGGAGCACCCGTTATTCGAAGTTCTGCACGATATGCCAAATAGTGAAATGACAAGTTACACATTTAGAGAGGTTATTATGACCTCTCTTTTGCTATACGGAAATGCGTATGCAAGAATCATAAAAGACAAAGCAGGGCATTGCACTGGACTATGGTATTTGAAACCACAATATATGCAAGTTGAAAGAGATACATATACAAAGAAAATTAAATATACTTATTCTGATGATATAACAAACAAGACATTTGTATATAAACCTGAACAAATATTTCATATAGTTGGTCTTTCTTATGATGGTATAAAAGGAATATCACCTATTGACCAAGCTAAAGTGGCGGTCGGACTTGCCTTGGCTAGGGGAGAATTTGGGGCGTGGTTTTTTGGTTATGTTTTAAAGGGTAGCTTTTTAAATAATTATAAGTTATAAAAGTGTATTTTTTAAGAGGTGTTATTTCCTATGATACATTATTGATTTATATAATTTTAATTTAAAATCTACAAATTTTTTTAATAATGAAATTGGCTTATCCATTGCGACACTTGACACCATAATAGAAAAAATTATTTTAAAAAGTAAATTGCAACTAAGTATTTTGCTAATATTCAACTTTTATGGTATAATAAAATTACACCAATGAAATTTATATTAATATAAGACAAATCAATTTTGTACAAAATAAGTTATGTGCTTTTTTTGTGTAATTGGTATTTTTTTGTTTTATGTTATCAAATTCTATAAAATATTATATTAATTTTATGAAATATAATTTAAATATAAAAAGATAAAGGAGAAATTAATTATGAAAATCGGGTTTTTAATACCAAAGTTTCAAAACGAAAAAAGAGTTGCGTTATTGCCTAGTAATATAAAAAACTTTAATAATACAATTGCTATTGAAAAAGGATTTGGCCTTAATATGGACATTGAAGATGAAGAATATTTGAAAGCGGGTTGTTTAGTATTAGATAGAGAAGATATATTTTTAACATGTGAAGCTATATTCTCACTTAAAATACTACAACCGTCAGATTATCCTTTCATTAGAAAAGGTCAGATTATAATGGGGTGGACTCATCCAATTGGTTCGGGCAAAGAATTTATGAAATCTCAAGCAGTACCTAAAGAGCTTATTGTCGTTGATTTAGATAACATTAAGCCAAAAGTCTATTATAAAAAATGTGTTATACCAATAGATTGGTTAAAGAAAAATTTTGTTTATAAGAATAGCATTATGGCAGGATTTTCAGCTACATATCATGCTATTTTATCGTTTGGGCGTATTCCTACTGGAAATACAAAAGTTGCTGTACTTGCTTCAGGTAATGTGTCTCAAGGTGGGTTTCGTGCTATTTCTAAATTTGGTGCTGAAGTTAGAATGTTTTATAGAAAAACAATGAATGAATTTAAAGAAGCATTAGGTAGTTCTGATATAATTATAAATGGAATTGAAGTAGAAAATCCCAAAAATCACATTTTGACAATTGAAGAACAGAAAAAATTAAAAAAGAATTGTTTAATAATAGAGGCTGCTGCTGATGCAGGAAATGCAATTGAAGGTACTCATAGCACAACAATTGACAATCCTATTTATAAAAAAAATGACATATATTATTATGTTGTAGATAATGCACCTTCAATTTTATATAGAGATTCTAGTATAATAATTAGTAATGCTTTTAGCAAATATGTTTATTGTAAGGATTTGCAGATTTATTATGATATGGTAAAAAACATATAAATAAAGTAAATAATTGATTGTGATAGGTTTAATAAAGAAATACCTTTACTTTTTAATATGTGATTGTATTATTTCGGGTAGTCCAGTTTGTTTTTAATAAAGTATTTGTTCTTTTGAAGAATTTTATTTTTAGAATATTGTGTAGAAAAGGAATATATGAGCAGTCCTTACAACAACAAAAAAACAAAGCATAATTTTAGATATTTTCGCTACAGCTGGTCATATAACTTTTGATAAAAAGAGCTGAAACTAAGATTAATTTTATGGACGATTAAGAATCTAATCAATAAGACATACCAATATAACAATGCAAATATGGCAGGAGTTACTGTGTCTATTGTACAGCTAGGAGCAGGAGATGAAAGAACAAGTACCATAAGTGATATTTATACACATTTTACTAAAAGCGTTGATAGAGAAGCTGTGAAAAGCTAAATGGAGTATTTATATAAATAAGTTTGAGTCATATTGCTAGAAATAGTTTTGTGGCTCTTTTTTATATAGTTGACAATTAAATTTGTTGGATGTAGACTTTATATAGATTTAAAGCTTTTGGAATTTATAATTATGAGTTTAAAATAAAAATTCTAATAATTTTAATGTATTTAGGAAATGCAATTCATGTAAGGGTAAACAATAAATAGGGAGATGTATGGATAAGAGGGTAAAACGCGTTAATAAACTTATTAAGGAAATTGCCAATGGAAAAATTCAGGCGTTGGATTCTTTATATGGTGAATTTGGTGGTTTATTATATATTATGGCTAGGAAATATTTATATGATAAAAGTTTAGCTGAGGATTTGGTTAGTGATATATTGCTTGATTTAGTGAAAAAGGCATATCAATTTAAAGATGATAAAAATGGACTAAATTGGCTGTTTAAATCTATACATAATGCTGCTATTAATAGAAACAAACGCCAAACTCATTTTACTATGGAAAATATTGAAGATTATTCTAATTTACAAGATATTTTATATGATGAAAACAAATGTGTTAATAATGAAATTTTAGCAGACGCAATGTATGTTCTTGATATAAATGAAAAAGATATTATTTATAAAAAATACTGGGAAGGTTTAACTGTGCGTGAAATCGCCAAAATAATAAAAAAACCGCCTTCTACTACACAACAAATTATAAAAATCGCACTAACTAAGATGAAAAATAAAATAGAAATAGAGTAAACAAATTAGCAATATAATTGTAGTTATAATTAAAGAGGTAGTAAATGAAATATAAAAAAATAGATAAAATGCTATATGAAAGCTTAAATTCCAATAAACCGTCAGAGGAAGTATTGAATAAAGCAAAGGCATATATGAATATTGAACAAAAGATAGTGAAAAGAAAAATAGCGCCAAGATATATTTTTGCTACAGCAACTTGTTTTGTATTGTTAGCAGTATTATCTGTATTTTTACCAATGTTTATAAATGGCTCTCATTCAGATGATATGTATTATATTTCATCTGGGGAATTAACTTGCATTGAAATCTTATCAATTAAAAATAGTGAGGAAATAGAAAATCCTTTGTATTATAATATGGATGTAAAGGACAGCTTTGTATATAAAAATAAAGAAACAAATGGTATTGTGTATTTCAAGGAAAATTATATAATTTCGGATGAATATGAGGCTTCTTCTTTAACATTAAATATAGTTACAGAAAAAAATTTGCAGTATACTATACAAGATTTAGATATATATTATAATTTATCTCAAACTTATTTGATAGATAATTTAGAAATTAATTACAGAAATTATGAAGATAATTTATATTATTTTTCTTTCAATTATAATGGTAATAATTACTTTATTTCTATTGTTGCAGATAATGAAAGAACTGCAAAAGATTTAATAAGCTTATTATTGTTATAAGTTACAATGTATATTTGAGTATAGTTTATAAGTAAAGTTATACAAACTCTAAAAACGTTTAGAAATCAAAATAAAATATTTTGATTTTTTTTTGCACAAAATTATATTTTGTTTGTAGTTTATATATAGAGTAAAAAATTAGTACAAAATATTTGATTAAAAAGTGTAAGAAATTGATGTCTATGATTTTATAAGTTTTATTACTAACCAAAATAAAAAAATAAGGAGTTGATGTCTATGATTTTACATGTTTTATTACTAACCAAAATATAAAAGAATAAGGAGGAACATTATGGATAAAATGTTAAAAAAAACTAATAAAATAATATTAGGTATTATTTGTTTCCTTTTAGCTAGTGTTACAATATTAGCGTTTGGAGGAACTTCGGCGATAGCATATGCACAAACTAAAGATTTAGATAGCAAATTTGCATGTAATATGACCGCATATGATAATTATGTTCTTAATGAAAGATTACTTGATTTAACTAAAAGTCATATAAAACAAAATATGGGTGAGGATTTTTTAATAGAAAAAACAAAAACGTTATATGATTTTGATGGTAATAAATATACACTATTTGAATTGTCACCTACTGGTTACATAATTTATCATATTGATTCAGGGAAATTTGTAGAGTATTCAGCGGAGAGTGTTTCCCCATATTTAAATGTTTCAAAAAATCTTTATTATGGTGGAGCAATGCAATATTATTATGGTGTGAAAGATACTTTACAACATACAATAAAGAAAGATATTAATTTTTCTGCTTCAAATATTTCTATGTTGGCATTGGATAGTAGAAAGATGGTTAAAGCTTTAAATGTAAACATTTTGGAATCTAACATTGATTATATAAATGGAAAATGTTCTAACATAAATATTGCTAATATTGAAGGAGAAGTCGAGAAAAAAGAGAAAAGTTTATCAAAAACTACTTCAGCTCGTATTGGAATGACCAGTTTTTTCCCGAATCTTAAAACAGCTAGTCAAATAGGTTATAGAGATGGCGGAGCCTGTGGGTATATAGCTACGAACTTAGTAATTGGTTATAATTATTTTGCATTTGATTATGGTCTAATAAGTAATTCAAGTTATGTAAATTTTTCAAATAAAACGATGAATGGTTCTGGATTAACTGATAGATTGTTAGTATTAAATGGAGAAAATCCAAACGGGGGTAACTTTGGTGGAACCACCTCAAACACCATGTATAATGTAATGAAAGATTATATGGATGAGATTAACAATTATGAATCTTGGAAATGTTCTTGGTATCTTTTAAGCCCAAATACAAAATCAACTTTAGATGATGGGTATCCAGTAGCTTTATTTGGAAGTTTTGACAACCCTCAAGCAAGCGGGAGCATTAATCATGCAGTTGTAGCGTATGATTATGGTAATTATGGATTATTTAATATGTATAGAAAATATAGAGTGCATTTTGGTTGGACAGATTATGCCTCAGTATGGCTAGAATCACCAGTAGTCGGTTCAAATTTCTTTATGAAGATTAGTTAGTTAGATAATTACCGATAATAGCTTAATTTGGGTTAAAATTATGAGAAATGGGGGATGTAATTAAAGGTTTTTAAACATTGAGCTATTATCGGCAATAATAAAGGGGAAAATTATGAGAAAAATTATTAATCTAATTGTATTGTTAGCTTTAAGCTGTTGTTTATTCTTTTGTGCTTGTGATAGTAGTACAAATAAACTTAGATTAAATTCAATTATAGATGATGATTGTTTAGTTCTTCCGTTTAAGCCTAATAAAGCTTATAGTGGAGGAAACCATATAGATTTTACTAGTGATATGACATTGAAAGAAATGGAAAATGAAATAAAATCTGATAATCTATTAACAGAAATTTATGGTACGGACTTTTTGTTAATAACTAAACATATTACAGAAGATAAAATAAGGTATTATTTAATCATCAAAAATGTAAATGGTAGATATGTATATATGAATCCTGCTTCAAATATATATGATGATTATTTTGTTCTTACACCTTTTCATTTATTTGATGCTTCATCGGGAGAATTAATAAGTAGTAGCGGAATTTACGAAATTTATGCAGATATTGAGTATAAAATTAATTCAACTTATGATGATTTTTTTAATTTTTATAATGCAATTGAGATATACGATATTATTAAAGAAGAGACTTGCATGACAATTTCGATTAAAGATGATGCATATATTTCCGATGGTTATTCTAGACATACTTTAGGAACTTTTGCAATAGATTTTGATGAAAAGGAGGACGGTACTTACATTACTTATCGTATTGTAGATTAAAAATTATTATGGAAGATGCGTTAAAAGTCCAAAATTTATCAAAAAAAATTGGTAAAAAAAGTATTATTTCTAATATATCTTTTGATGTTAAATATGGGGAAACGGTAGGTATAGTGGGTATAAATGGGGCAGGAAAAACTTCAATTTTGAAATGTTTGTGTGGATTGTGGACAAAATATGAAGGCAAAATTTTTGTAAATGGATTTGATTTTAAGGATAAACCAAATGAATGTCTTTTTTGTATGGGTACAATGATAGAAAATCCATCTCTTTTTCCAAATATGACACTAAAACAAAATATAGAATACTTTGGTGCCTTTTGTACTTACGATTATCAAAGTAGAATAAATTTATTCCTTGATTTTTTAAAATTAGATGTATTTTATAACAAAAAAGTTAGAACTTTTTCCACAGGTATGAAACAAAAAGCTTGCCTTTTAATAGTTCTAATGAAAAAACCTTCAATTTTATTGCTCGATGAGCCGACCTCTATGCTTGACCCATTAAGTGCGGAAGAAATCAGAATTTTTTTGAATTACATTAAGGAGAAAGAAAAGGTTTCGACATTAATATGTAGCCATAATCTTGTTGAAATTGAGGATTTGTGTGACAAAGTAATTATTATAGATAAGGGTAAAATAATAGAAAATATTGAGATCAATAATAATTGTACAAAATTATATAAATTTGAATTTGCTAACGAAAATATTGCTAAGCAAACATACAAGCAATCAAAAGAATATGAAACAGTGCTTCAAGGAAAAAACATTTTTTTAAGAGCAAATGTCACAAATTTAAAAAAATATATAACTGAAGAAAATCCCGATTTTACTAATTTAAGCACTGACGGTAATTTGCAAAGAATTTTTTCAAGTTTAATATAGGTGGTGAAATGTTATGTTTAAATTTTTGAAAATGGAATTAAAGAGAATTTATAAATCACCATTGTTTATTGCAATTGTAATTATATTACTTTGTTTAATAATTTTTGGTACAATATATATAAATATTAATATTTCTAAATATGATGGAACAAACAAAATAATTTATGGCATAACTAAATATGAATCATTTGAGGAATTAGAACAAAGGATAATCGATGAGAAAGAAAGTTTGACAATAGAACAGCAAATGTTAAAGGAAACATTAAGTTATGATATTCAAGATAAAGATATTATAAAAGTAAAACAAGATAGAATCAGCTATATGGAAACCAATATAAATGCAATGTCATTATTACTTGAAAAGAGGATTAATTTTGAAAATGTGAAAGCTTACCGTGATTTTAACATAAAAAATGGGACAAGTGTTATGATGTCTTTTAATCTAATTATTGCAATAATTATCTTTATTATATCAGCAATCAAAATTGCGATTATTATTCCTTCCGAAATAAAAGAAGGACAATCAAAACTTACTTTGACACTACCAATAGGTAGAATAAATTACGCTTTGTATAAGCTTGTTGCCAATTTAATATTCTTATTATCTTTACTTATATTTTTTAGTGTTTTTTCGGCAATTGTATGTGCTATATTTTTTCCAGTAAAAGATGTTTTTATATTGTTTGCATCGCCTTACCAGGCAATTTGTTTATCATTTATGCCAAGTATGTTTTTGCAATTGGCATTTTCAATTATTACGCTAATAGCTGTTAGCTTAATTTCTTTTTCAATATCTTTATTATTTCGAAATCAAATTGTTTCTTTGTTACTAACTTTATTGTTTGGACTTTGGGGGTTAGTCTTAGACTTATTTAATAATATTATTAGTGGAAACTTTATAAAATATTTGTTATCATATAATTTACATATAGACAAGATTTTTTATAATCAGACAGCTAATCCTATTTGGATAAGCGCTTTAATACTAGTAATTTATTTAGGAACAATTTTAATACTCTCTTTATTAAAATTTAAAAAACAAGATATTTTGAATTAATTATTAGTAAAATAAATATTTATTAAAATTAATTTTATAATTTTTATTATCGAGAATGAGATAAACAGATAAACAGATAAACAGATAAAGACTTAAAATAAATTACTTTTAATTTATTAAAGGTATGCTCTTTATATCAAAATTAAATTAATGGAGTTAAAATATGGATATTACACGATGTGGAACAATTAATTAGGGACTTATAGCTTTCCGTTTTAAGTTGACAAAATTATATTGTATTGATAAACTTAATTATATTATTAAATATAATAGGAGAATAATTATGGGGAAAAAAATAATTATAATAGGTGCAGGGCTTGCTGGGTTAAGCTCAGGAATTCATCTTCAACAAAAAGGTTATAGTACTGAAATATTCGAGCTTGCTTCATCAGCTGGTGGACAATGCACTGCTTGGACAAGAAAAGGTTATCGTTTTGATGGTTGCATTCATTGGATGGTTGGCACAAAATCTGATAACGAAATTTATAAACTTTATCGAAATGTTGATGCTCTTGTAGAAGATACTACTATCTACAATTCGCCATCACTATTAATCGAGTTAAATGGAATCATGTATAATGTACCACTAGAAATCACAAAATTTCGCTCATTTTTACATAAATTAGCACCGGAAGATAAGGATTCAATAGACAAGTTTTGTAACGATATTAAAATTATGGTTGATACCAAAATGGTAATGGGACCACCTGAAACATTGGCAGGTATGCTAAGTTTTTTAAAAAATAGTACTGGTTTTATCAAATTGGCTTCAAAATACTCTAAAAAAAGCATTAGTGATATATTATTTGTATTCAAAAATGAAAATTTGAAAAAAATAATAATTTCTATAATGCCCGCCAATTTTTCTGCTTTGGCACTATTTATGATGCTTGGTAATCGTATGGGCAATAATGCGGGCTATCCAATAGGTGGTGCATCTGATTTAATTAAACGAATGGAAGAAAAATATTACACTTTGGGTGGTAAAATCACTTACAACTCTAAAGTAGATAAAATAATAGTAGAAAATGGCATAGCTACGAGTATCGAAACTAACGACAAGCTATATGAAGCAAGTGGCATAGTTGCAGCCTGTGATGCTTACGATACTTTATACAATATGCTTGATAACAAATATAAGCACCCTCAATTAAACAAAATGTTACATAACGCAGAACTTTTCAATCCACTTATTCTGGTTTCGTTTGGTCTTGACAAAAAGTTTAATATACCTTATTCAACAGCATACGAATATCAAAGCGGTATAGAAGTTGCTCCAAATAAATTTACTTACGGGTTTAACTTACGTGCATTTGATTTTGACTTTACCGCCGCTCCTGAAAATTGTAGTAGTGCTATGGTTTTATTAGAAGCACCTCTCGATTATTGGGTTAATCTACGTGCTGAAAATTATACCGATTATGAAAAACAAAAAGAAATAATTGCCAACACTATCAAAAATATTATTGATGAAAGAATACCTGGTTTCTCAAATTCAATTAAAGTAGTTGATGTCGCCACTCCTGCAACTTATATAAGATATACCAATATATATAAAGGTTCTTGGGAAGGATTCCTACCAACGCCAAAAGCTTTAATGACAAAAATCAAAAGAACAATTCCAAAAGTCAAAAATCTTTTTGTTTGTGGACAGTGGACAACACCTGGTGGTGGAATTTGTACTGCGGTAAACGATGGCAAAGTTATAGCAAAAATGATATCTAAATCTATTAAATAATAAATAAAATTAAAAACACCCAAAGTGCATTAATTGCATTTTGGGATACCTTTACTGTTATAATGGTTAACATTATTCTATTTATTACAATTCGTATTACCACCATTTTTTATTTCTTTTGTAAAATTAATTAATATTATATCATTGTTTTTTTTATTATATCAATATATATAATAATGATTATGGGCAAAGAATATATCCGCATACTATGAACAAACGGCTTGATAGAGTATTAGGAAAAACAAAGTTAAGACATTTTAATATCCATTCAATAAGGCGTACAAATATTACACTTCAAATTATGGCAGGAGTTCCTGTGTCTATTGTGTCAGCACGAGCAGGGCACGCAAGAACAAGTAC
>JBAXZI010000040.1:0-15808 GCA_041670385.1 Clostridia bacterium
GGGTTAAACGCTAAAGGACCTGAAAAACTTCCAACAGCAAAATAGTTGTTTGAATTTTTTAATGCTATTCTCATAGCGCCGTAACCACCCATAGAAATACCCGCAATAAAATTATTTTCTTTGTTATTTGATAAATTAAATACATTGTGTAAATATTTTGGAAGGTCACTTGTGATATAGGTATAATAGTCTTTACCATCATAACCGTCACAATAAAAACTTCTATCCGCTGACGGCATTACTACTACTAGCCCGTATTTTTCCGCATACGATTCAATTTTAGACCGACGCAACCACATTGTACCATCATCTGATAAACCGTGAAGTAAGTACAAAACTTTTCGTTCTGATAGCGGTATATTGTCCATTCTTACGCTATCCGGAATTATCATATTAATGCAAGTCGTTAATTGAATACTTTCAAACACTGAGTGCATTGTTAAGATTGCCATTTTTTATACCTCTTTCAATTTTTCAATATTTTTTTCTTCTTCAATTAGTTTCTCATCCATAGCTTTAGCTTCGGCTTCAACCTTTTTCCAAGTTTCACCTCTTAATCCATAAAGTGTTGCCGACAATATCGCTGATATTATAAAGAATACAGCAGCGCCAATTCCACAAACTGATTTAACAGCCAATAAAGCAGATGATGTCATATTTTCGGGTAAAGTTCCTGCCGTATGTTTACCAATGGCAAATATTAATGCAACAATCCACGCTGGTATAATTAATATTAATCTGTCTATACCTGCGGCAACTCCTGCGTATGAACCTTCCGCACGTTGTCCCGTTTTTGCAAAGTGATAATCCAACTGTCTAGCGTTAAATAAATCGTGTGATAAAGAGTAGCCACTCTGTGCAAAACCAAGCAATACCGCAACAACCATAGCGCCCTTAATCTCTGTAACAAATTGAAAAATCACACAAGCAACGGCAAAAATTAGTAAACAAACCACATTGGTCCATCCTTTTGTAACTTTTTTAAATATTATATTCCATAACGGATACATTAGCAGTACTACTACAAAAGTAACCGTAGTTACCAAACTTACTACGCCAAAGCCTAAAAATTTACCCGTAACTAGATTGTAATAAGCCAAAGCCGATAAATTTGTCATAAGTAGCGTTTTTGCTACATTGAACATAGAATGATAAAGCGTAAACCCTACAAAATGTTTATTTTGAAAAGCTTGCTTTATACTCATTCCTACGCTTGTTTTAAAAGTTTTTGCATACATAGGATTCTCCTTTATTCCTATCGTACAAAGAAGCAAGAAAATTGGCATTAACACTGCCGGTATTAATCCTATATAAAACATATTCGTTCCATTAGGCGAATCAATAAATCTAAGTTTGTCATAGGACAAATAAACCGCAATACCAACAATAACATTTATACTTAATCTTTTTAAATTAAATTTACGCAATTCATTCTGGTCACGATAAGTTTCCGGTATTAACGCCATCCAATTTGAATATACAAGAGAATAAAACCCATCATAGAAAAACAATATGATAAAAGCATATATCGCCAATGTTGTTTGACTTGCGTTAGTTAAGTCCACCAAAGGATTAAACATAAACCAAAAACACGCACCAAACGGTATTGCACCTAATAAAATATAAGGTTTTCTTCGACCCCATTTAGACTTCGTCCTATCTGAAATAAATCCAAAAACAGGGTCATTAACAGCATTCCAAACCGAAAAAACAGTCAAAACTGTTGCAAGTAATACTGCATCTAAGCCTAAAATGTCTCGATAGAAAAATGTGAACGCATTATCATAAAATAATAGTAACGCACTACCTGCTGCACCGAATAAAAAAAACCATCCTCTTTTTTTCAAAAAAGTTTTTTTGTCTAAATTTTTAGTGTACATATTTTCACCTCACAATTTATTGCTTACCTATATGCTATCATAATTAAATAAACACTTCTTGCGTTTTTTTATTATAATATAGCGATTTTTTTAATTGAACTTTACAAACTTTCGATACAATGCTATAATTTTGATATGAAAAGAAATAAACAAAATAAAAATATAACCAATAAAAAAGATACGGATTCCCAAAATGAATCAGCAATCTTGGTTGATTTTAACAATAATATAAACTTAAGACAATATGGAGTTGCTTTTCATTGGTGGGATTCTATCCCTACATCTTTGCACTATCATAACCATTACGAAATTTTTATAATTACCAGTGGTATGATTAGTCACTATATTAACGGAAAAAGTTCAAACATAGGTATAAATACGCTTTATATGATAAAGCCAGAGGATATTCACAAAATTGCACCATATGACAAATCAAGAAATATACATATCAATCTTGCATTTACTGAAGACAAACTGCAAGAAATTTGCCACGCAATAAATATTGATTTATATGAATTCACAAAAAACACTTTGCAAACAATAACTATAACAAATTTAGAACTAGCGTTTTTTTTAAGTAAAGCCGAAGAAATTAACTATGAGATTAATTCTGAACATTCAATCGAGTTCGTTAATATTGTAATTGTTCAAATGATAATCAATGCGATTTCTCTTCTATTGCGACCTGCAACTATGAAAGAAAAAGCATATCCCGAATGGTTTTCAAAATTATTAGCACAAATGCACTCCCCCGAATTTGTCGGTAAAAATGTTCACGACATATATGAGCTTAGCAATTATTCTCCACCTGCTCTTATTAATTATTTTAAAAAATATTTAGATGAAACTATCGTATCATATTTTACTAAAATCAAAATGAACTTTGCTTGTTCACTTTTCGCTACTACAAGTTTGACAACCTTAGAAGTTTCAAGCCGACTAGGTTATGATTCTTTAAGTCATTTTAATAAGTTATTCAAAAACTATACATCAATTACACCCACACAATACAAACAAAGCATAAATACACTTAAATAATATAATTTAGTTACTTTATACTTTTATAAAGTTCTATTGTCAAGCCTAAATAGGTTGCATTTGTAATTCTATGATTGATAACCCACGCCTTGCCTTCCGTTAATGTTTGCGACTTTCCAGTCATCATTATTATCACTGCTATATATATAAATTATTGCTTTAATTGGCACATAGTCATAATCTTTTAAATTTGTCAAATCAGAATTTCTATAATAGAATTTTTCTATGGTAGAATTTTCAAAACAATGAACGTATATATGCACATAAGAATTTTTTTTGCCCATAGTTAGGTTGATAATTTTCGAATCAGCAAAAGCCCATTCTCCTATTTCTGTTACGCTTTCATCTAGGACTATATCTGTTTCTGTTTTTGCACACGGGTAAAAAAGCAACTTATGACCAATTTGAGTATTTTTATATAAAATACCATCTTCTGCAAAATAGTTTCTGTTTTGACTATCTATAGTAATATTAGTTAGTACTTGCAAAGAATATAACGAATTATCTTCTTTTGTTTCATTAAAATATATTGTAGCTACATTAACATCTAAATTAAGATTTTGTAAATAGGGACAACATTCAAACGCCATCTTGCTTATTTCTACGACAGCTTCAGGAACAGAAAATTCTGTATTTATTTTTGCCGATGGATATTTTAATAAATTAGTAGAATCTTTATTATAAAGTACGCCATCTATCGATGAATAATTTGCATTGCTATTTTCTACTACAAACTCCTCTAAATATAAACAATTGTAAAATGCATTTTCATTTGCTTGTAAATTAATATCTACTGTATTTTCAGGGATTTGTATTGTGATTATTCCGCTATTCGTAAATGCGTTATTTTTTATTGATAAGATACTATCAGGTAAAGTAATATGTGACAAGAGCGCACAATTATAAAAACAATCTTCATTAATGAAAGTTATTCCGTTACCTAAATTTACATCAATTAAATTACTGCAATTAGCAAAAGCACCCAGTCCTATTGCGGTAACACTATTCGGTACAGAAATTTTGGATAATTTCATATCCTTTATATTTGTTTCGCTTTTTGCAAAAGCATAGTCACCTATTTCCGTAATAGTATCAGGAATACTAACACTTTCTATATTTGTACAACCATAAAAAGCATAATCATTTATTTTTGTAACTGTTTCTATAATTTTTTGGTTATCTTCATAATACATATGTTCGCTTGGAATTTCCACATCTTTCGCTAAAAAATCTTTATTATCAATATCTTGTGCGCAATTTATAGAACAAGTACCATCGCCATTACTTGTATAATCTACATTCAATAAATTCCATTGTGCGGTTAATTCAAAATCACCTACATATAAATCAACTGACAACTTAGGTAGCCATTTATCAAACGAGTATCCAATTCTTTGTGGTCTTACCCAATATAATCCTAAAGAATCACCTATGCAATAATTAATTGGTTCTAATTCATTTTCCGCACCATTTACATTAAAAGTTACTGTGTAAATTGGCATCCATTTTGCATAAACGGTTATTTCTTCAATATCGGTTATATCGTAAAGCACTTTACTCGCAGAACTAATAAATTCTATTGTACATTCTTTATCAACATACCATCCCCTATGACTATATCCTTCTCTATATCCATCCTCATAATCGGGTAGCCTAATAACATTTGTTTTTTTATAATAACTATCCGGCACTTTGATGCCATCTTCCCAATTTTGGTCAATATGCACTATAATTTCTTCAATTTCATTTACCTCATCAGCGTCTTGCTCGTTATTATTATCATCAACATTATTGCAACCAAAAAAAATGCCCATACAGCTTATTATAATTATAACAAATAAAATTCTTAAAAATGTTTTTTTCATTATGCACCTTTATACCAATTATATCCTTATGCAAACATTAATTCAATGTATATTTTATATATCCTTAATAATATTATAAATTGTAAATTAAAATTACTAACTTTTCAATTAATTTTTAACATTTATTTATTTATCAAATTGTTTTATTTATCTAAACTTTTTGATTAGTTTTATTTATCCAATTCTTCTCATAAATTAAATGTATAAAAAAAGTACCAAAACATATGTTTTGTTACTTTTCTCAATTTTTTGATAATATGGATATAATCAGACTCTCTAGGTACTAGACACGTTTCTACAACAGATAATCTTAGGCACGCCAATAGGCTTCGGCTATTGCACCTGTTATGCAAGCTAAGGTGTCGCTTTCACCACCGACTAAAATTGCTATTCTTACATCTTCAAAACTGATGCTTGCAAAATTTAATATAATTGCTTTATTTGTATATTTATTGCCTTGCATAGTTTATTGAATTTTTATAAACATTAATTAAGGAAACGTCTAGATCGGTTGCTTGACTTATTCTAGTATAAAACTTATAATTATACTATAAAAAATAGCATTAATTTAGAATTTTTAATGTTTTTAAAAGAGGTAATATACCACATGAAAAACACAAAATTTAATCGTATAATAATTATTATTCTCATTCTTTGCTCAATAATATTTTTTGTTTTACAGCAATTATTCTTTCATGATATACATGAATCTGAGTTTTTGATTTTTCAAGACCTTTTGTTTTTGCCAATAGAAATTTTGCTGGTTACTTTTATTTTAGATAAAGTATTACATAATAGAGAAAAAAAACAAAGATTAGAACAACTTAATACTTTAATAGGTGTATTTTTTAATGAAATGGGTAATAACATAATAACTTTGCTTAATCCATATATATCAAACTTAAAAGATGTTCAAGAATTATTAAATATTAAGTCAGACTGGGAAGATAAAGACTTTAATGATACAATAAAGAAAATTCGTTCATACTCATTTAAAGCGGATTATACTTTGGAAGAACTTGAACAGTTAAAAAGTGATTTATTACGAAAAAAGACATCTTTGATTCAAATTTTTAATAATCCTAGTCTTTTTGAACACGATACTTTTTCTAATATGCTTTGGGCTTTATATCATTTGATTAATGAACTTGAAAATAGATTAGATATTTCATTTTTGCCCGCAACAGATATATCACATCTATCTGGAGATATTGTACGAGCATATGGTTTATTGATTCCTGAATGGTTAATGTACATGAACCATTTGAAAAAAAATTATCCTTATTTATGGTCTTTGGCATTAAGATCAAATCCTTTTGCCCCTAATAACTCAATAATTATAAAATAATAATCATAATGAATAACGCATTTTATGGTTGTATCAATTTAATAAATATAACACTATCCGAAAGCCTAATAAGTATAGGAAATTATACATTTATGAACTGTAGCAAACTAACAACGATAATAATACCCGAAAATGTAAAAAGCATCGGAGATTATGTTTTTTACAATTGTAAAAGTTTGACAATTATAATTATGTGCATAGCAAATAGTAATGGTATGACATTGTCGGATTATTGGAATGATATCAATGATAACTATGACAAAATTCCTGTTACTTGGGGTTATAAAGAGGAATAAATAAGGAATATTGCACTTTATGCAAAATAATAATTTAATCAAATTTAAGGAAAATACAAACTCAGATTTAACTTTTGAGTTTGTATTTTTTTATATTTTATTTATATAAAAACTTGCTTTTCTAATTAAATTGCTTTTGTATTATAATTAGAGGTATAACATGAAAAATAAAATTCTTATAATATTTATCCTATTTGCAATATATTAATTTTTAGCATTATCATATTTTGATGTAAATCTTTCCTTTTCGGTTAAAAATTCTTGATTTTCATATGCATCCAAAATATTTAAATAATTTGTATTCTCTTCTAATTTATCAATATTTTCAATCTCCAAATTTGAATTAGGTCCTTGAGCACGAAGTTCACCTGATTCTGATGCAGAAGTACAAAATATATAATATTTATCTACTTGTGGATGTGAATCATCTGATATATTATAAATATGCCTAAACTTTTCATCCAAACCACCCATTTTTAATATTTCAATATCCTTTTTAAGCACGAGATTACCCTTGATATTTTCTATAACTTCAATAGAATATACTGTTTGAGGAATTTCAGATGGAGTATCAAATATGGTACGCTTATAACCAGTAACTTTTGCCACAAAAACATAATCTGCAAAACCGACACATGTTTTTAGGTCATAAACATCATTAATCCAACTTATTTCAATTGGAATATCACTAAGTTTATTAGATGTAAGTAATTCATACTGTTTTTCTGTAGAAAGATTTTTATTGCAACCAAAAGAACCTATTAAGACACATATAATAACAGCATAAAAAAATATTTTCCTCATAATTTTCAATTTTTTCATAATTTTTCACCTCAAAATAATTATATAATATATATATGAAAGTATCAAGAGCTATATTTCCGAATTTTAAAGATTCAAAAATACTTTGTACTCTTACTTTCGATTTTATAAATTTAGCTTTTTCCTTGAATACAATTTTATAATATACTAATTAGTCCGCAACATTTTATGATAAAATTTTGCAATATGGCATCATTTAATCAAAATATTAATTATATGCAACATATTTATTTATGTCATTGCGTTCTCTTTTACAACTATTTTTATACAAAGCAAAATTCTCACACTTTTTACATTTATCGGTCTAAATTAAGGTGAATAAGCACAATAGAAAGTCTTGTCTATAATGTAGTTTAAGAATAAATAACTAATATTTGATTGACTTCATAGCTTTTTTCATATACTTTATTAATATAGGTTATTAAATTATAAATGAGGGAAAAATGGATTTTTTAAGTAGTAATAGTATATGGATATACTTTTTTATATTTTTTGGAAAAATATTAGAAGTTACAATATCAACAATTCGTATGGTAATGATAAACAGAGGTGAACGCACAATAGGTTCTCTTATCGCTTTTGTTGAAATTATTTTATGGATATTTATAACAGGTTCCGTTCTAGTAGGATTTCAAGAGGCACCATTAAAAATAGTAGTTTTTGCGTTAGCGTTTGCAATAGGCAATTATGTAGGTTCTTGGTTGGAAGGGAAAATAGCTTTAGGGCTATGTACTATTCAAGTTATTACAAATGAATGTCCAGATTTGCTATTGGCACTTTTGAGAAGCCAAGGTCTTGCGGTTACTGTATTGGAGGGAGAAGGCAAGGAAGGTCCTAGACATATTCTTGCAATACATCTAAAAAGAAAACGTATTTCATCAACAGTTAGACTTATAAATAAAAATATGGAAAATTGTTTTATCACCGTTAGTGATGTTAGAGTATTAAAAGGCGGATATATCAAAAAATAAGTACATTAAAACCATTTGTATAAAATTATAATTATATATATAAATTAAATAACAAAAGCAACTTGTAAAGTTGCTTTTCGTTTATAAACTTTCAAATTAAAGCTTTTTATGCTATTTTTACTCTATTACATTGTTTTTTCGTGAGACAAACTAGCATTTTCAAATGAACAAGCACTACAAAAAAATCTTTTATAGAAATTATAACACAACATTTTATTAATAAAGCATAGTATGAAACAACTAAACCATATAATTATAAATACTTTTTTATATTGAATATTTATTTATCCGCCACAACTATATTAATGAAAAGAAGACAGCAGTTTTATGTCTTCTTTTCATTAAAAAACTTTGTTATACATTTAAATGAATTATAAATTTATTTTAAGATTTTTTATCATTTCTTTTAGTTTATTTAAAGCTTCCTTGCACTTTTCTAAAGTCTCATAACCTATACTTTCGAAATTGACTCCTCCGTTTGATGTAACAGACTTAAAGTAATACTCTTCGGCTTCTTTATATATTTCTACATAAGATTCTCCAAAAGTTCTTTGATAATTACCGCCAATATTATCTATTACATTTTTTGTTAATATTCCTTTGAATGACACGATACCATTCACACAAGCTTGCCTTGATGCATATTTTCTGCTCAAACCAACCTTAATACAGTCTACTTGGACTTCATAATAATACTTCTTATCACGCATTAGTGTGATTTCTATTCTTTCACTGTTAAGTCTTTCAAAAATTTCAGATTTTGGATCTATAAAAACTTTATCCTTATTTCTTCTTTTTTTGAAAATTATTAAACCGGAAATAATTAGCAATAAACCAATAATTTCTAAAATATAATACAAATACTCAGGTACTTTATTTTCTCTAATTATGTTACATTCATATACTTTTTCAGTATTATCTTCTGATACTAGTTTTATATAATAATTATTCTTGCCAACATTTACAGACAACTCATTATCACTTATAATTTCAGTACATTCTTTGTCCTTATACAAATAATATTTTGAACCTTCAGTTGTACCTAGTTGCATAGATACCCGACTATTTGAAGTTTTTACATTAATATTAATTTGGTTATTATTATTATCTATAAATTCATCTCCAACTTTTGAATCAGCTAATACTGACAAAATTTCAAAACTCTTTACAGGTAAAATACTAAGTATATTTGGTTCATAACTAATGTCATAGTTTGTATTATTTTCATTAATTAGTGTTCCTTGATAAATTATATAACTATTAGATTGTTCGCCTACTTCTCTTTCCAGTTTGCCGACTAATTCATCTCCAGCTTTTAAATTACCCTTAACTATCGTATAAGTAAATGCCGGGTCTTCTTCTCCAAAATATTTTGTATATTTATTTGCAATTATACTAATTGGCTTAGGAGTAATTGTTAAATTAGCAGTAACAAAGTTAATGATATAATTGATATTAGCTAAATTACTATTTATTTTATAAATACCTACATTTTCACCGGGCATTCTAAATAAATTGCCAGTCAACACATCGCCATTTATCAAACCATCTTGTTTATAAACAATTACAGGATCTTCATTGCCATAAACTTTTGATAAGTTCTCTATATTAATCGTTATATTCTTTTTACTTACACTAAGTGTCCCCGTTTCATAACTGATGTCATAATTTGTATAATCTTTTGGGGTTACGGTTATTGTAAAATCACCAATATCCCCATATCGAATATAGTCAGTTGTTGCTGAATTATTTAAAATATCGCCATTTACTATTTTATCGCAACTGATTGTAAAAGTTGGAATAACATCACCGTAAGTTATTGTTTTATCATCGGCCTTTATTGTAATATCTTTTTCAACAACTTTTAGTGTTCCCACAATAAATGTTACATTATAATTTGTATAAGATTTTGGTGCAACAGTTATAGTATAGTCACCAACATTTCCATACCTACTATAATCAGTTGTTGCTGAACATTCTAGAATTTCTTCATATTTTATGCCATCATAATTATAAGTAAAAGTTGGAATGTCATCTCCGTAAGTTATTGTTTTATCAGCTGCTGTTATTGTAAGCATTGCATTATTTATTACTAATTTTGCACTATCCCCAACAATAAATTCGTAATTTTCCGCAACTAAATTATTTATTCCAAGACTTATTGTCTTTTCTCCTGCAACTTCTAGGCTACTTGCCGTTAAAATTGGCACTCCGGAAACAACTGCTATATCTTCTTCATTTTGATAACCTGTTATAGTATACTCTGATTGTTGTATATCTTCACCATAAACTATTGTTTGCTCCTTAGGCGATACTGTAAGTGTTGCTCTATTTACTACTAGTTGTGCACTATTTCCAGCAACAAATTCGTAATTTTCCGCATCTAAATTATCTATTCCAAGACTTATTGTCTTTTCTCCTGCAACTACTAAGCTACTTGCCGCTAAAATTGGCACTCCAGAAACAACCGCTACACCTTCTCCATTTTGATAACCTGTTATAGTATATTCTGATTGTTTTATAACTTCACCATAAACTATAGTTTGCGCCTTAGGTGATACTGTAAGTTTTGCTCTATTTATTATTAATTGTGCACTATTTCCAACAACAAATTCGTAATTGTGCGCACTTAAATTATTTATTCCAAGACTTATTGTCTTTTCTCCTGCTACTACTTGGCTACTTGCTGTTAAAATTGGCACTCCGGAAACAACTGCTATTCCTTCTCCATTTTGATAACCTGTTATTGTATACTCTGATTGTTGTATATCTTCACCATAAACTATTGTTTGCTCCTTAGGCGATACTGTAAGTGTTGCTCTATTTACTACTAATTGTGCACTATTTCCAGCAACAAATTCGTAATTTTCCGCAACTAAATTATTTATTCCAAGACTTATTGTCTTTTCTCCTGCAACGACTAGGCTACTTGCTGTTAAAATTGGCACTCCGGAAACAACTGCTATTCCTTCTCCATTTTGATAACCTGTTATAGTATATTCTGATTGTTTTATAACTTCACCATAAACTATTGTTTGCTCCTTAGGCGATACTGTAAGTGTTGCTCTATTTACTACTAATTGTGCACTATTTCCAACAACAAATTCGTAATTATCAGCACTTAAGCTATTTTTTACAAGACTTATTGTTTTATCTCCTGCAACGACTAGGCTACTTGCTGTTAAAATTGGCACTCCAGAAACAACCGCTATCCCTTCTCCATTTTTATAACCTGTTATGGTATACTCTGATTGTTGTATATCTTGACCATAACTGATAGTTTGCGCCTTAGGTGATACTGTAAGTGTTGCTCTATTTATAGTAAATTTTGCATCGGTATCTAAAGTAATTACATTATAGTTACTAACAATTCCGTTTGTAATGCTTGTACTCGTAATCGATACATTACAAGTACCTGCATTGATATTGTCATCATAACCTAACTCATAGGATAAAGAATCGCTCCCAACCAATTCTGTATGTGTTGCCGTCGTTGTCTTAGCTTGCCCATCATATGTAAATGCACCTTCCGCAACATCAACAACAGTCACATTTATATTCTTAGGAATTATATTAGCTACAATTACTAAACTTGTTATTGAATTTGACCTTGAATTTGTGTCTGAAATAGATACTACACAGAAATAATTTCCATTCTCACTTACATTTTTTACTGCAAAATTATTACTATTATTTGAACCAACTTTATTTACTTCATTGCCACTACTCTTATACCATTGATAATTTAAACCATATGAATCACCTAAACTATGCGTTGCCATTATTGACAAGTTATGATAATCACCATCATATTCTTTGCTATATGCATTTGTAGTAGTTATAGTGGGAGCCTTTATACTCCAAGTCGCCGTTCTAGTAACATTGACCCCATTCGCAGTTGTTATTGAATTTCCCTCTTCCCAAGATTCAAAAGTATAACCAGACATGCTAGGATCGCTTAAAAGTATATTACTATCTTCGACAGTATAAGTGCTTAGATTATTTTCATTATTTGTTCCGCCATTCAAATTATAATATATGTTATATTTAATTGGATTAATTGAACTTGCATTGTCTAGTACATAAATATCTTCAGTTACATTATTAATAGTATAAACTTCTTCAATTGCATTTAAATTATTTTCTCCTATCTTTAATGAAACATCGCCAGCATAATGATCCTCTATATTAACAGTAAAACTAATACTTCCTCCATCTATAACTGGATTAGTACTACCTGCTATTAAGGTAAAAGTCAAGTGAGGTATATCTGGAAAAGTTATTATATTATCTCTGTAAATTGCATATAAAGTCAGTGATGAAACTTTACCTCCCACATATACACTATCCAAAGCTAAGCTAGCATTATTATCAATGTTCCAACCTAAAAATTTGGCATTAGAATCTGATTTTGTTAAATCAACATAGGTGTCATTACTTATTCTTGATTCAACTGAATTCAAACTCCCGCCATTAGTCGCAAAATCATATTTAACAAATAATTGAGGTACCACACTTACTTTTTGTGGAGAATTACTATCATTAGATGTACCATCTCCTAATTGCCCATGATTATTATCTCCCCACGAATACAGCTCTCCTGTTTCGGTTAAAGCCATTGCATGATAAAAACAAGATGCACAGCCATTAAAATCTACGCCAGATACTATTATTTTCTTAGGACTAAGCACATTACTAGTTGATTCACCACCATCACCTAGCAAATCAAATTGATAAGTCCCCCAAGCATATAGATCCCCGTTAGTTGTTGTTGCAAGTGACAAATATTGTCCGCCATCTATTGCACTAAAACTTAAGCTAGATACTATTGCAGTAAGAGTTTCTCTATCTTGACTTGTACCATCGCCTAATTGCCCATTATTATTAAATCCCAAAGTATATAACTTATCATTACTGTCTATTGCTAGTGCGTGAAAATCTCCACAAGCAATTTCTTTAAAGGTCATAGTGTCCGATAATAACACTGGAGTAGTTTCGTTATGCTCCACTGGATAACTAATTCCTAATTTACAGCCCCAATAATAAAGCTTCCCTGCTTTACTTATCGCTATTGAAGTTTTAACTCCTGCAGCTATTTTAGCAAAAGTTATTCCTGTCGATACTAGCTGCGGAGTTTCTTCATATGATGATGTTGTTCCAATACCCAATTGACCATACGTATTTTTCCCCCAAGCATAAAGTTTTCCTTCTGTACTTATCGCTAATGAATGTCTCGATCCACAAGCAATTTCTGTAAATGACACCCCTGAAACCGATATTAACTGTGGTTTATATTCATTATAAGTTGTGCCATCGCCCAACTGCCCGTTATCATTACATCCCCAAGAATAAATCTGTCCTTCGCTACTTAAAGCCAATGTATGACAAAATCCATTATCTATTTTACTAAAAGTTACACCTTCGACTTTTATTAAACCGGGAGTGGGATCGTTTCTGTTTTCTGATGTTCCGTCCCCTAATTGTCCAGAAATAGCAGAGCCCCAAGTATAAATGTTTCCTGTATCGGTTAGTGCCGTAGAACCATATTGCTCACAATCAATATCAATAAATTTCTCATATGTTGAAACTCCATCTGTCACTTCCACACTACTATCACCAGTATATGTTATCGTAGTTTCTGCATTTGCTACATTAACACCAACACTGGTTAAGATGCTGATAAAAAATATCAAAATTGTTATTTATGCTAAAGCAAAGATTTTTAATTTAGATCTTATTTGCAATTCATTAGTAAAAATACTCATTTTTTTCACTTATCCCCTTATTTTTGACATAATTTAAAAACCTAATATTATTATAAACCATATTTTAAAATTTTGCAATATTTATCATTTTTTGTTTAATTATGTAAAAATATATTTTAGTGGATAAAAAAAACTAGGAATGTGTGTAAATAACATTCCGTCCGTTAAATATGATATTATTTCCTAAGATAGCACAACGTTTCAAGGTGGCGTGTCGAAACAAGATGTCGCAGAATACAAAAAATGACCTTTTTTATGTCGTAAAAACTTAAGACTACAAAACAAAAAGACCTTTTAAGGTCATCAAAACAAACAAATGTCGCATTTTACATTCTCTAATTTTTTAATCAGAGGTTTTTTATTTTAAGTTTCCAATATAATACTATCCGCTTTCTGTCTGAACAGAAAAAGCGAAGCCGTTTTTGCTCCGCTTTCTGTTCTACTTATGATTTCGATCAGCTATAACTGCTAAAAAACTTTAGTCAACTTAAATATTTGCGAGCAGGCTTGTCCGCCGTCTCCAATTAGTCTAAATCGTATATTTGAACCCTCAAGGTCTTCAACGCTGAAGGATGTAATGAAATTTCCAACAACATTGTATTTAGTTTTAATAATTTCGTCATCCATAATCCATTCGATTTTGTTTACGTCATCGCTATCAATAGTTATCGTACCTTGATAATTATCTACTGCTATTGAACGGATTTTAGGCGCTCCAATATAATTCTGCGGTCTAGACAAAAAATACTTTGGACCTGTTTTAAGCGCATAACGTAATCCTCCGCCTTCCTTATCTTCTTCTGCAAGTAAAACAGTAATGAATTTCTCTCCCAACTCGGCTTTTAGTGAGTCATCATTATCCGCAACTGTCCTTATCCGTTCTACGGTTTCCCAGTTGACACTTTCATAAGGGTTTAAAATCTTAGGGATATTTCGCTCCTTAATTTCAATGCCCTTCCCGCCGAATTTATCAAGGTTTGCTTTAATTTTCCATCTTTCAACTTTACTTCGATCGTCGAACAAAAGCTGGGCTTCAGCATAGTGACCTGCAAAAATTATATCATCGCAATTGTTGATTTTAAGAAAATGCCGTTTTGAATTCTCTCCGTAACCAATTCTTTCCGAATTTCTCATATGCTTAACGCCGTGGCAAGCAGGACATAGTGCAATAATATCTTTCAAGGTTTGCGTTCTTGTTGGTATATTAAAATCCCAAACTTCGTGCGCATCTAACTCTGCGTTGCGTATCCCGCAAATTGAGCAACAGTGATTTGCTCGCGCGTAGCAAGCTTGCCTTAACGTATCCCAATCTTTTTTTGGTAATATTTTTGAAAGATTATTTCCCCATGCGCCTTTAGGCAATAGATCAATCGTTAATTTCAAATTTTTCATATCGCCTCCTTAATTGGACGGGTAAAGTTCACCGGCTAGGAATTTTTTCATATATTCTGCCATACCTAGTTTCGCAATCAACTCTTTGTGATTAAACGGACTGCACGCTTTCACTTTGCCGCGCATTTCGTCAAAAGGATCTCCGTAACAAATTATCGCAGACGGCTTAATAATTTCAAGCATTTTGTTGTAGCCCGGCATAAATTCCTTTTCCAGATGTTCTCTTGCATAAGTAGATACCGCAACAACAGAACCCTGCTCCACTCCGTCGAAGCAAAAGTCATAGCTTGCCGGCGTTCCCCATGCGATAGTCGGGATTACCCTCATTCCTTGCTTTTGCCAAAATGCGCCGCACCAGCGGTTTTTGAAAGTACTGTATGCTTGAAGCACCAATGGCATATCTGTGTATGTGCTAAATTCGGGCGTTAATA
>JBAXZI010000041.1:0-15762 GCA_041670385.1 Clostridia bacterium
CCTATATGGCTAAGTCTTGCTACTATTCTTAATATGGCTACTTGGATATTAAATTAAGAATCGGATTTTGTTGACTTTGTTTTCAGAAAAGGTTAGTATAAAGATAAGAAAACAAAGGGGAAATACGCAAAAAAGTGTATACAATAGATAATTTAGAAGAAATAATAAAAAGTTGTGATAGGTGTCAGCTTTGCAAAACCAAAAAAAATTATGTCATTTCCGATGGGAATATAAGTAGTAATATAATGATAGTCGGCGAAGCACCTGGAAAAACTGAGGATGAAACGGGCAAAGTATTTGTAGGTCCAGCGGGGCAATTGCTCGATAAAATGTTAGGAAGTATTGATCTTGATAGGAATAAAGTGTATATTACAAATATTCTTAAATGTCATCCGCCACAAAATAGAAATCCTCTTCCTATAGAGCAAGAAGCTTGTATAGAATATCTTAGGTGGCAATTCAAAATCATGAAGCCTAAAGTGGTGGTTTTGCTTGGTAGTGTGGCTTGTAAAGCAATGATTAATAAGGATTTTGCGATAACAAAACAGCACGGAAAGCCTATAGATATAAAAGGAACTATATTTTTACCGACTTTCCACCCTAGCTATTTACTTAGAGACCCATCAAAAAAGAAATTAGCTTGGCAAGACTTGTTAGTATTAAAAGAAATAATAAGTAATTTCTAATAAAAAAGCCTACTTTTTTACTAAAAGTAGGCTTTTGTTTTTTTCATATTTATATTTATGCGGTAATCTTTATTTGTTTTGCGTCAATATTTTTAGAATTATTTTGTGTATCTTCAGGATTTTGAGTTAAAAATCCAAAATCGCCATCACCATCAAGAAATAATAAAATATTGCCGTGAATATTTGTGCGATATGTTACTATTCCATAAGCATTTAGTTTATCCATAGTAACTTGATGCGGGTGACCGTATTTTGTGCCATCATCACAGCTTATTATGGCATATTCAGGTTCTAGATAGTCCAAAAATTCGCTACTAGTAGAAGAATCAGAACCGTGATGTCCTACTTTTAATATGTCAATATCGATATCTTCGTCATTACCATATTTTTGCATAAACCATTCTTCGGTAGTAGTTTCGGCATCGCCTGTAAAAAGAATTTGGCGATTTGCATAAGTAAGTAAACAAATTATACTCATGCAATTAGGTTCATCAGCATTCGTGAATGCATTGTCACCGCAAGCGTAAATATCTAATGTATAATTAGTACCCGTTATTGTAGCAAACAAGCTTTCGTGGTCAACTTCGTGAATAACGATGGAAGGTTCTTCTTTACTCTCTTCAATAAAATTGCCATAACCTACTTTTTCTTCTTCATTTTCATTATAATAAATTTCTTTAACATCGTAATTTTCTAAAACTTTATCAAGCATATTATAATGGTCAGTATGTGGATGAGTAACTATCAAATAATCAATTATTTTATCATCGGTTATTATATCTAAATAATTCATATAGTTTGTTTCAATTTCGCTTATTCCTGTTGTAACTGAACCCGCATCAATAAGAATAGTCTTGTCATCAGGACAATTAATAACTATTGCATCACCTTGTCCTATATTGACAAAATGCACTTCTAATAAAGAATTCACATCAAATTCGCTAGGTAATTTATTTACATAACCATCTATAAATTCAGAAGTATTATTGGTTGTGGTAGTTGTGGCAGGAGACTCTACATTAACTCCAAATAAAGAATTTATTTGATTTGATAGAGTTAAGGTTACCATAATAGCAACAACAAGTACCGCAATCGTTACAATTAGTATTATTTTATTTTTACTTAAGTGAGTAGATTTTCTTTTTGATTTCATAATTTTCCTTTAGTTTGTATAAATATATGATACTATAAATAGCCGTATAAACGCAAGTTATTAGAGTAAATTATTAATGCTATTGCTAAGTATATATGTATGTGTTAGAATTATATCATAATAAATTTAGGAGAAAATAAGCTTATGCAAAATATAACTTTTGAAGATTTTAACAAATTAAATTTTGGATTATATGAGGGAAATCCGATAATAAAACATTTTGGATTAAGCTCAGTAGCTGCAGACCCTAGTGTGCTTGCACCGAAAAACAGTCACGATAATAAATGGCATTTATTTTGTCATACTTGGATAGGTGTTTACCAATTACAAAGCGATGACGGTATAAATTGGGGCAAACCGACAATGGTTGTTAGTCGGGCAATGCGACCGAATATAAAATATATTGATGGACTATATTATTTATATTATGAGAGGACGGATAGATTATTAAAAAAAGGGCTAACGCTTTTGGGGGCAAAATGGTTTTCAGAAATTTGTCTTACCACCAGTCAGGATTTAATCAGTTGGACAAAACCAAAAAAAATAATTGCTAATAATAAAGATTATCATAGGAGTAAATTAGGCGTAGCTATATCTAATCCATTTCTGATTAATATAAATGGTAAAAACAGATTGTACTATTCTAGTGGACTTACCTACATTGAAGATTGCCATTTTTGTGAGCCGACATATATAAGTTATGCGGAAAGTGACAACTTAACGGGTGGTTTTGTTTCGGCAAGCGAGCCTATTATAAAGCCGGATAAAGATAGCAAATACCTAAACTTATGTAGTGGGTGTATCAAAATTTATAAATTAAAGGATTGCTATATTGGTTTACAAAACGGCATTTATAAAGGAGAAGATAACAAAAGTCATTCAGCAATAATTTTATTAAAATCAAATGATGGATTAGAGTTTACTTATGTAAAGAACTTTTTAAGCCCTCAAAAATGCGGTGATAATAATTGGATGGCACAGTATGTTTATGCGTGTGACTTAGTGCGGAACGAAGATAAATTTTATCTTTATTTTAATGCTAGGAACGTAAATAATATTAGCGGTAGTGAAAATATAGGAGTTTATATATCAAAATGATGTTAATTTACTTGTATTGCATAAATTATGAAAGTAAAGTTTGACACAAGGCTATATTTAGTGATAGTATTTTGCTATGATTAAATACATATTAATAGATTTTGATAATACTTTGCTGGATTTTGATAAAGCATCAAGTGAGATACTAAAAAGTGTCTTTGAAGACAACGGCTTTATTTATAACAAAGAAATGCACGCTAAATTTTTGGAAGTAAATGATGATTTTTGGAACGCACACGAAGAGGGCAAAATAACAGTTGAATATATTAGGCAAAACCGATTTAAGGTATTTTTTGAAAAAATAGGTGTTAAAATAAACAATAATGTTGATGTAGAACAAATATTTCGCAACGGAGTAAGCAAATCTCTTATAAAAATTGATGGTGCGGATGAAATTTTAAGATATTTAAGTGATAAATATCAAGTTTATATAGTTAGTAACGGAGTAGCGTTTACACAATACAACCGCATCGAGAAAACGGGTTGGAATAAATATTTTAGCGGAATTTTTTTAAGCGAAGAAGTTGGATTCCAAAAACCTTTCAAAGAATTTTTTAATTATTGTTTTGAAAAAATAGGAAGTTTTGATAAAGAAGATTATATAATAATTGGAGATTCTATTAATTCCGATATTCAAGGTGGCAATAATGTAGGGATAAAAACCTGTTTATTCAATAAAAAACAAATTAGTGAATTTCCTAAGGAAACAAATTTTAATTATAAAGTAAATAATTTATTGGAAATCAAGAATATATTATAATTTTTTAATAATACTAATTTTATTATGAATAAAAATATTGTAATTATTGGTGGAAGTAGTGGCATAGGGCTAGCAGCAAGTAAATTGTTTTTGGATAACAAAGATAAAGTTGTTAATGTAAGTAGAACAAATAGCCCAATTGAAGAAGTTGTTAATATCAATTTTGATATTTCAAAAATTAAAGAAATTCCCGAGCTTTTTGTGCAAATTGCAGAGCAAATTGGCGATATTGATACTTTAGTATATTCAGCGGGTTTTAGTATGGCTTCCCCTGTAGAAAAAGTAAGTACTGAAGATTATCATTATTTATTCGATGTTAATTTTTTTGGTGCGATTGAGTCGATAAAATCAAGTATTGAATACCTAAACCCGTTAGCACATATTATTTTGGTTAGTTCTTTAGGCGGAGTTGTTCCTATTTTTTACGATGCTTATTATTCTGCTAGTAAAGCCGCTCTTAATATGCTAGTTATGGCAATGCAAGGTGAATTAATAAATAAAGATATTAGTATTACTTCACTTTTGCCTGGTGGCACGCAAACGGATTTTACTTTCAAACGAAAAATTTATCCAATTAAAGAAATGGACGAGTATGCAATTGATATGCAAAATGCAGTTAATAATTTGGCAGATATTGAGCAAAGCGGTGATAGTGCTAAAAAAGTGGCTAATGATATATTCAGAATATCCAATATGACAAAACCTCCAATTATAGAGACAGTTGGAGCAAAAAATAAATTATATTTAAGGACAACGAAAATGGTGTCTCCTAGTATGCTTAATAAAATTTGCACATCCAAATATCTAAAAGAAAAAAATAAAGTAGATAGCTAAATTTTTTGTAAATTTATAGGTTTTAGTATATAATAGTATAATAAATCAAAAAAAGAGGCTGTTATATGAGAATGCGAAGAAAAAATAATCTTGATCAGAGGCTAATTGAATGCAAAAACTATTTTTGCAACGATATTGATGAGCCTCTTGACACAAGAAAAGCATCTATTGAAATCACAAACATAAATTGGGTAGAAATTTTTGGTAATAATAACCCTATTCATTTAGAAATAGGTTGTGGCAAAGGTGGGTTTATAAACGATTTGGCAAAATTAAACCCTAATATTAATTTTATTGCGGTAGAACGCCTAACAAATGTAATTATTGGAGCGGTAGAGCTATCAAAAGCAAATAATTTAGAGAATATAAGATATCTAAATACAAGATGTGAAAATATGCCAAGATATATAAATGAAAGTCAAATATCAAAAATATATCTAAATTTTTCTAATCCACTTCCGAATAGTCGTAATGAAAGGCAACGACTTACATACCCTAGATTTTTGGAATTATATTCATTTTTACTTATAAAAGGTGGTCAGCTTTGCCAAAGAACCGATAATAAAGAATTTTTTGATTATTCTGTAGCACAGTTTGAAAAAAGTAAATTTTTTGATATTGAAAAAGTAGATAATAACTTAGATTCGATTATAAAAACTGAACACGAAAGCAGGTTTTTACAATTAGGGAGAACCATTTATGGCGTTACGGTTTGTAACAAAAAATAACAAATAAAGTCATTTATAAATGAATTTATGGAAAATTTTAGCATATAATTTGTTATTATGAATAAAAAACTTAAACATATTTTTATAATTTCACCAATAATAATATTATTATTGGGTGTTTTGCAACATTCTGTTTACGAATGGATACCGATAAATTTTATTGGACTATGGGTGCCTGTTAGTGAATCGGTTTGGGAACATCTAAAAATAGTTTTTTACCCAATTTTGATATGGTGGATAGTAGCAGGTATTATTTTCGATAGGAAATGCAATATAAACTGTCGCAATTGGCTCGCGGGGGCAACGGTAAGTAGTTTGGTAGCTCCTATGCTTGTTGTTATGTTCTATTATGCTATATTTGATGGATTTGGCTGTCCCGAAATGCTCGCCATTCACATTGCAATTCAAACGGTCAGTTTATTAGTTGCTCAAGCTATCGGATATCATATTTATAGCAATGTAAAAAATGTAACCAAATTATGTACTATATTTATGGTAATCATTTTGGTAATTATGGTTGTTTTGTTCGGAGTTTTTAGTTTTGTATTTCCCAATTTGCCTATATTTATAGATTCATAAAAGATTGTTATTTATAAATTTAAATGATATAATAATTTTATGAAAAGTTATACACCGTTTTTATGTCCAAAATGTGGAGAAAAATTAAATTTAATTGGTAAAAGTTGGGTTTGTCCGAACAACCATTGTTATGATATAGCAAAATCTGGCTATATTAACCTTTTGCTAGTTAATCAAAAAAATAGTTTATCACCTGGTGATAATAAAGATATGATAGTAGCTAGAAATAGAGTTATGAATAAAGGCTATTATAAAAAACTAGCTGATAAAATAGTAGAAATAATTCCTAAGGCTTCGGAAATTATTTTAGATGCAGGCTGTGGAATAGGTTATATCCCAAATAGAATAAAAGAGGCAAACGAAAAAGCGATTGTTATTGGTGCGGATATTAGTAAATTTGCAATAGAAAGTGCGGCAAAAAATTATAAAAATGTGCATTTTGCAGTAGCGACTAGCAATAACATACCGATACCCCATAAAAGTGTTGATGTAATAATTTGTGCGTTTGCACCGGTTTTTGTTGAAGAGGTAAATAGAGTCTTGAAAAGTGGCGGAATTTTTGTGCGTGTAGTGCCGAATTTGGATCATCTTTATAATCTAAAGCAGTATGTTTATGATGTTGCGAGAGAAAATGAACTTGATAAAGAAGCTTTAGACAATCTAAAATTATTAGATACCTTTGAGGTTAAGGATAATTTTATCGGTGATAGTGAGGATATGTTGTCATTAATTAAAATGACGCCTTATTATTATCACACGAAAGAGGCAGATTTAGATAAATTAAAAAAGATTGATAATTTTTGTGCTAACCAAAGTTTTTTGATAAGAGTATATTCAAAATAAATAAATAGTTTTGTTTATATATTAAAAAAAGAAGTAGTAAAAACTACTTCTTTTTTTTTAATTTATTTGATGTTTTATTTTTCTTCAATAAGAAAACTTATAGTTTTTATTATTTGTTCTGTTTTAGGTTTATCATTAGGGTGTGTAGGAGTAGCAGCTATTTTGTCTACTATATCTAAACCACTAATAACATTACCAAAACTTGCATACAATCCGTCTAAAAAGCAGGAATCTTTATGACATATAAAAAATTGACTACTAGCTGAGTTTGGTGCTTGTGACCTTGCCATACTTATTACACCTCTTGTGTGGCTAAGCTTGTTAGGTACACCGTTTGAATCAAATTCGCCTTTGATTGTATTGGGAGAACCACCCGTTCCAGTGCCTGTAGGGTCGCCACCTTGTATCATAAAACCATTAATTACTCTATGAAAAATTAATCTGTTATAAAAACTTTGCGAAACCAATTTCTTAAAATTATTTACAGTAATTGGTGCGTTTATTTCGTCTAACATAATTATAATTTCATCACCGGTGGTCATTTCGATTTTTACTAAATTTGTAGGTGTTTTACTTTCTTTGTAATTCATTATATCTTCTCCTTACATATATTGGTTTTATAATAATAACATAAGAATTGCTATAAAGCAATAGCGATTGCTATAAAGCAATAGCGATATTACCTTTTTATATAGAATTGAACTTGACTTTTGAAATTATTGTATGTAATATATTAATTATATTAATAAAGAAATTGACAAACGGAGGCTTAATTATGAAGGAAAGGTTTGAAGATTATATTAAAGTTACATTAAAAAGTATAGGCGAAGGGGAACGCCAAGAGAAATATAGACAAAAGATGCTTGATACACTTGTTGATTATGCTCAAGAATGTAAAATCAAAGGTATGGATAATAGTGAATTAATATATACTACAAGTATAGAAAAACTAGGTGATATTTTAGAAAAATATACCGAAATGGAAGAAAGAAAAGAAGAAAATATTAAAAAAATAAAAAAAATAGGGATAAGTTTTATAATTGGTCTTGTCGTTATATTAAGTACTATACTTGCTTATATAATTGTAAGTGCAGTTACAAAATCGTGGGACAAAACTTGGCTTATCTTGGTAGGCGGTGTATTTGCTACAATAATTACAGCTACTATATTTATAAGTATAAGCTTTGTAAAAAAGCAACAATGGATACCTATAAGAATATTTGCTGCTGTTGATATAGCCTTGATATTCACATTAGTATTTTTATGTTTTATTATGCTTACGGACACACCAAAATCATTTGTTTTATTCATTATTATGACAATTATGATATCGGGAGTTGATACAGCAATAGCTTATGGTATAAATTCAAAAACTAGATTAATAGATTTGATTGTATTTATACAAACAGCTACCGCACTAGAATACGTAATGTTAGGAATTTTGAAAATGGTGTCTTGGCATCCATATTGGATAATTCCGGTCGTTGGTGCGTTTATTAATATGGTAATTGTGTCAATAGTACTTTATATGAAATATAAAAATAAAAAAGAAAAACAATAAAGACAATAAAGGAAGTATATGACAATTTTAGGATGGGTGGTAGTTATTACCACATTTGCAGGTGTTATAGGAACAGGACTTGGCGGTGCAATTGGTGCAATATTTAATAAAAATTCGAGTAAAACAGTAAGTCTACTTTTAAGTTTTGCTGGCGGAGTAATGCTAAGTATAGTATGTTTTGACTTACTTGTAGATGCGATAAATCCATCAGATGGATATAAAGTGAATATTTTTATAGTTATAGCAGGCGTCATAGCAGGATTTATGCTTATTTATTTGTTAAATATATTCATAGATAAAAGTACCAATAAAGAAGTAAAGCATATTGGTAGAGACCATCCCAAAACAGCAGATAACCTTGATGAATTAATCCACAGTGACCATTTAGCCGCACATCAAAGTAAACATTCAGGATTATTTGTTGCCGGAATAGTAATGGCATTAGCTATTGCCCTTCACAACCTTCCCGAAGGTATGGTAATCGGTGCATCCTATGCAAACGATAGTGGTACAATTTTTGCCGGTAGCGGTTTTATTATCGCATTAATTTTAGCGGTTCACAATATCCCTGAAGGAATGGCGGTTAGCGTTCCATTAATTTCAGGTGGTATGAAAAAATGGCAAGCAATATGTGTTACTGCACTAAGTGGTTCTCCAACTATTTTAGGTGCAATTTTGGGTTATTATCTCGGCGGAATGGGGCCTTTGGCTTTATCCTTATCTTTAGCCTTTGCATCAGGTGCTATGCTATATGTAGTGTTCGGCGAATTACTTCCAGAAGCTATACTAATGTGTCGTAGCAAAGTACCATCAATAGCAATTATGGCAGGAATTTTCTTAGGACTAATATTAATTTACGTATAGAAAACAAAATATGAATTTTAATAAATAAAATAGGGGCATAAACCACAATATAAGGTTTATGCCCCTATTTATATAAACAAGGAGAACAAAAAAAGTAAACAACCAACATTATTTTTTACAAAAAACTTTTTCCAATTTATTTTGAATTAAAAACCCAATTGAAATAACTACAACTAACAATAAACTAAACATAACACCTAAAAATATTTGCATAATATAATTACCTCACTTCCGTTTTGATAATTTAATAATAGCATACGCAATGTACTTAATTTGGGACATCAGAAAAGATATAATGAAAGATATAAAAACAATAAAAGAATAAAGGGTATTGTAATGCAAATGGGTGCGTGTTATAATAAAAAAGTCGCTTGTAAGCGACTAGTACCTCCGAGAGGTAGGCCAATAAAGGCGATTTGAATTAATTTTTATTTGAACTAGTAGTGTAAATTAAAGTGGTAACTTTAACAATTAAATTATAACATTAAAAAAAGGAGATGTCAATAAATTATGGGAAAAATTTCAAAAGATTATTATATCGGGTTAGATATGGGGTCATCATCAGTTGGTTGGGCGGTTACAGATTTGGATTATAACATATTGCAATTTAGGAATCGTGATATGTGGGGTTCGAGGCTTTTCGAAGAGGCTCAAGTAGCAGAAGAACGTCGCACTTTTAGAGCGACCAGAAGAAGAATTGATAGGAGAAAATTAAGAATTGAGCTTTTGCAAGAGCTATTTTCTGAAGAAATAGCAAAAAAAGATTTTGCATTTTTTCAGAGACTAAAAATCAGCAATTTTTATTATCAAGACAAAGAAAAAGGTATAATTGAAATTAATAATGAAGAAATTGATAATAAAATTATTAAAGCGATTGATAGCAAAAATTCTTTATTTAATGATGAGAATTATAATGACAAGGAATATTATAAAAATTATCCTACTATATATCATTTACGAAAAGCACTAATAGAAAAAGATGAAAAAATGGATATAAGACTTGTATATTTGGCAGTGCATAACATTATTAAATATAGAGGTAATTTTTTATATGAAGGTCAAAATTTTGAGCAAGGAATAAAAATAAATATTACTTTGCAAGAAATCCAAAATTGGCTAATAGAAAGAGAACACGACAATGAAATTAATTTTGGGGATATTTATAATTTACAAGCTGTGTTAGAAAGTAAAAAAGGTACATTAACACAAAAGAAAGCTGACCTTATAAAGTTTCTGAAAGCAAATTCTCCAATAGCAAAAGAAATTATAAGTGCTATTGTAGGCGGAAGCTGTAATTTATCTAAATTATTCGATGATGAAATTGAAGTCGAAGGAGTAACTAATTTCAAGTTTAGTGAAAATAAATATGAAGAAGAAATAAAAGATAAACTATTGGAAAGTTTGGGTGAAGATTTTAGGATTATTGAATTATTAAAAGCAGTTTATGATTGGGGCAGATTAAAAAGATTTTGTGCTGGTAAAAATTATATATCGGATGCTATGATAGAAATTTATGATAATCACAAAACAGATTTAAAAAAATTAAAAAATGTTATGCGTGATTATATAAGCACGGAATATGATAATATGTTTAATGTAGCAGATAAAGGGATTAATAATTATTGTAAATATACAGGTCATTTGCGTAACAAAAATAAGCAAAATGGACTTATCGAAAAAAAATGTTCTAAAGAAGATTTTTATAAATATGTAAAAAAAGTTCTTAATACTTATTTAGAAAGCATTATGGAAATTAATGATTTTAAAGAATTGGATAATAGCCTTAAAAATGGTAAAGATTTTGTTTTAGATAGTGATAAATTATTGCTAATTAAGGATAAAGGTTATGAAATAATAGTTGAAATACTTAAACAAATAGCAATAGGTGATTTTTTGCCGAAACAACTAGCTCCTGATAATGGTGTTATCCCCTATCAACTACACGAAATAGAATTAAAGAAAATATTGCAAAATGCAAGTAAATATTATCCTTTTTTAGATGAAAAAGATGATGATAATTATTCAACGAGAGAAAAAATTATAAAATTATTAAAATTTAGAATACCTTACTATGTAGGACCGCTTAATAATACGCATTTACGCACAGAGCAAGATAAAAGTGGATTTGCTTGGGTGGTAAGAAAACAAAAGGGCAAAGTAACTCCGTGGAATTTTGATGATTTAATAGATAAAGATAAAAGTGCCGAAAATTTTATTAGGAATATGACAAATAAATGTACTTATTTAGCAGGAAAAGATGTTTTAGCTAAAAATTCGCTTCTTTACTCTAAATATTTAGCTTATAATACATTAAATAAAATAACTGTTAATGGTGAGTTTATAAAAGTAGATTTAAAAGAAAAAATAGTGGAAGGACTATACAAAAAACAAAAGAAAATAAGTATAAATTCATTGAAAAAAGAGTTATTAAAAAATGGTGCATTTGATAAAAGTAAAGCTAGTGAATTAGAAATAGGCGGTATAGATATAGAGGTAAAAGAAATTTCTGGTTCTTTAAGTAGCTATATTACATTGAAAAATTATTTTAATGACAAGGTAGATACGAATAATGAGTTAATGGAAGATATAATAAATTATGCTACAATTTTTGACAATGATAGCAATATGTTAAGAGATACGATATTAAAAAAATATCCGAATGTGCTAGATTTAGATGAACAAAAATGTTTAGATAAAATACATTTTTCAGGTTGGGGCAATTTTAGTAAAGAATTTTTGTTATTAGAATTAACTGATATAAATGGTGAAATAAATACGATTATTGATATTTTAAAGAATACAAACTTAAATCTTAATGAAATTTTGTATGACCCAAAATATAATGCTCAAGAAGTATTAAATGCTTATAATAAAAATGACAATGGGGAAGAGTTTGATTATAAAAAGGTGGAAGAATTGTATTGTTCTCCTTCTGTTAAGCGTTCTATTTGGCAAACAATGCAAATTATTAAAGAAATAGTGAAAATTATGGATTGTCCACCTAAGAAAATATTCGTAGAAATGGCGAGAGACTCTGCAGCGGAAATTAAGAAAAATAAAAACAAAAGAACAATAAGTAGGAAAGAAACACTTTTGGAAAAATTAAATAATATAAAAAATGACGAAGACAACAAAAATTTAATTGAAGCATTAAACGATGAAAATGACCAAAAAATGCGAAGTGATAGACTTTACTTTTATTATGCACAAATGGGAAGATGCGCTTATACAGGAGAAAAAATTGATTTAAGCAATTTATTTACGGATAGTTATGATATAGACCATATTTTGCCAAGAGCACTTGTGAAAGATGATAGTTTAGAAAATAAAGTATTAGTTAAGAAAAGTGCTAATCAAATAAAAAAAGATATTTATCCGTTAAGTGAAAGTATACAAGCTAAGCAAAAGGCAAATTGGAAATTATTATTAGATAAGAAATTAATAACTAGCAAGAAATATGAAAAATTAACAAGGACAGAACCAATTACTCAAGAGGAGTTACTTGGGTTTGTAAATAGGCAATTAGTAACTACAAGACAAGCCACTTTATCCGTTACTAAAATTCTAAAAAATTGTTATGGAAATACCGAAATCGTATATTCTAAAGCAGGCAATATAAGCGATTTTAGAAAAGAGAATGATATTATTAAGGTAAGAGATGTAAATAATTTGCATCACGCAAAAGATGCATATCTAAATATTGTCGTTGGAAATATCTATAATGTAAAATATAACCATAATGCAAATTGGTATAAACAACCCAATCACGAAGTTAATTTGAAAAATCTTTATAATTATGAAATAAAAGGTGCGAATGGACAAATTGTGTGGCAACCCAACACTACAGTAAAATTAGTAAAAAATTATATTTTGAAAAATACTCCATTAATTACAAGACAATCCTATCAAGGAAAAGGAACAATGTTTGCCCTTAACATAAAGTCAAAAGGTGGAGACAAACTTGTACCACTAAATAATAACGGAGTACTTAGTGATACTAATAAATATGGTGGCTATGGTGGTATTTGCACCGCATATTTTTCGATGATAGAATATCAAAAGGGCACTAAAATTATAAAATGTATAGAGCCAATTCCTATTTTTGTAGCAATAAAGATAAAAAATCAAGAGGACTTGAAAAAATATTTTGAGAGTAAAGGCAAAAAGAATATCACAATAATTAAAGAAGAAATAAAAATAAAATCCTTGATAGAAATTAATGGTGTTAAATCCTATATCACGGGAGTAACTGATAATAATTTTTCATTAACGAATGCCGAGGAATTATTGCTTGACAGGGAAATGGAAGAATATTTAGGAAGAATAATTAAATTTAACAATAAACAAAAGGAAAATAAAAATAAAAATAAAGAAAAAGAAAATCAAGAAAGAAATCAAAATACAGACATAATTGTTATTAATAGAGATAATCAAAATAAGCCTATTAAAACAATTAGTAAAGATGATAACTTAAAATTATATGAACAATTTACTAAAAAGTTAGGAATAAAAGCTTATAAAAGGTCGGAATTCAAGACTTCAATGAATATGTTAATTGAAAAAAAGGAAAGCTTTGTAAATTTAAATTTAGTAGATCAAATAAATTTTCTTTTACAGGTATTAAAACTATTTAAGTGTGATGCAGGTTTAGCTGATTTAACTCTGCTTGGTGGTTTTAAAAATGCAGGGAAAATTAGACATAATATGAACATATCACCAGATGAAAAAATAACACTTATAAATTATTCAATTACAGGATTGCATTGCAACAAAAAGGAATTTTAACAAATGGGCTTTCGTACTGTGGTCGTAAATAGCCGAGCAAAATTAGAATTACGGCTAAATTATTTAGTATATAGAGGAGAGGTTGAGAAATTTATTCACCTCTCCGAAATAGACACGCTTATTATACAATCTACTGCGGTAGCAATAACAGTAAGTTTGATAGCAGAATTAAGCAAACGCAAAATACAAACCATATTTTGTGATGAAAAATGTTTACCTATTTCATATTTGAGTTGTTACAGTGGCAATTTTCATTCTTCTAAAAATATACCAAAACAAATAGCGTGGAATGAACAAAATAAAAAACTTATTTGGACGGATATTATATGGCACAAAATTTGGTATCAAAAAGAATTGCTAATAAAGTTAGAAAAAGAAGAACATAATATTCTTTCGAATTATTTAGAACAAATTGAATTTAATGATGAGACAAATAGAGAAGGGCATTCTGCTAAAGTATATTTTAATGCTATGTGGGGTAAAGAATTTACGAGAAGAGTAAGTAGCGATATAAATAGTGCATTAAATTATGGGTATGCTATTTTGCTAAGTTCATTTGCGAGAGAAATTGTATCTTGTGGGTATATAACACAGCTGGGGATTTGTCATAAAAATGAGTTTAATGTACACAATTTAGCTTGCGATATTATGGAACCTTATAGAATTTTAGTAGACAAATATGTTTATGCACAAAATTTTGAAGGTTTTGGAACAAGTGAAAAACAAAAAATGGTAAACATATTAAATTTAGAAATTAAAATTAACAACATAACTACAGTACTAACAAACGGGATTGGGATTTATACACAGAGTGTGCTTAGTGCAATAGAAGAGGGAGATACTGAAATAATAAAGTATTATGAATTATAGATTTATGAGAATATTAGTATTTTTTGATTTGCCAACAATAACATTAGAAGATAAGCGGAGTTATCGAGATTTCCGCAAATTCTTGATAAAAAATGGTTTTATAATGATGCAAGAATCAGTTTATGGTAAATTGGCTCTTAATAATACGGTAGCTATTTCTATTAAAAATAAAGTAAGAGTAACAAAACCGAATAAAGGACTGGTGCAAATGTTAACAGTAACAGAAAAACAATATCAAGATTCGGAGTATCTAATAGGTAGTCCTAATGATAAAGTACTAAATAATGATAGTAGGCTTATAATATTATGATAAAAATAGTAAATGCAATTATGGATAATCCGATAGAAATTAATGAGGGTGATTGTTTTAATTTAGTAGTGGAAAGCCCTGCATTTTTTACAAAATTGTTACTGGATTTAACAAAAGAAATAGAGGAAAAAGAAGAAAGCAATTTTTTAATCATAAGTGAAGAAAAAGAAATTGATATACAAAAAAATCTCTATATTTTTATTGACTATTTTAAGAAAATTGAAAATGATAGAAAAGTGATTAATGCAATTTATAAAGAAATAGAAAAACTTATTATAGACAATTATTTTGAAAAAATTAATGATATTAATGTAGAATTGTTAAAAATATTGGAAGATGCAAAATTTGAAATAAATTATCCTATTGATTTTGAAGTAGATTTTGACATTATAAATATATTAAAAATGTATAAAGTAGTGCCAAGAATATCAGATAATAACTTGCTAAATTGTTTGCTTGACCAAATTAATTTATTAGTAAATATTATAGGCAAGAGAATTTTTATAATGGTGAATATTGAGAATTATTTAATAGGGAATGACATAAAGCAATTGATTGACTATTGTAAATATAATAAAATAAATTTTGTTTTTTTATCATCAAAGAAAATAGAGGGTATAGATATATCTTATAAAATCATAGATGAAGATTTATGTGAAGTAGTTGATAAATAAATTAAAATAATATATAA
>JBAXZI010000042.1:0-15250 GCA_041670385.1 Clostridia bacterium
AAATTAAAAACACCCAAAGTGCATTAATTGCATTTTGGGATACCTTTCCTATTATAATGGTTAACATTATTCTATTTATTACAATTTGCATTACCACCATTTTTTATTTCTTTTGTAAAATTAATTAATATTATATCATTGCTTTTTTTATTATATCAATATATATAATAATGATTATGTGCAAAGAATATATCCGCAAACTATGAATAAATGGTTAGATAGAGTATTGGAAAAAACAAATTTAAGACATTTTAATATCCATTCAATAAGGCGTACAAATATTACACTTCAAATTATGGCAGGAGTTCCTGTGTCTATTGTGTCAGCACGAGCAGGGCACGCAAGAACAAGTACTACAAGTGATATTTATACTCACTTTATAAAAAGTGTAGATAGAGAAGCCGAAGAAAAGTTAAATGAGATGTTTCAGTAAACATTTTTTTATGTTTTTATAATGGGAAGCTTTTAATCGTCAAAATTCGACAAAAACACCAATTGACAATGCATTTTTTTGGATTTATAATTATTATAGATTAGAAATTTGGGAATTTTTAATTATGAGATTAACAATATTTAAAATATTCTAATATAATATCACTAATTATGTAAAATAAAGGAGGTTTTATGAAAAAAAAATCATTTTTCATTTTAATCATTATAATTTTATCTATGTTTACGGCTTGCACTCCGAATATTGAAGATAACGAAACAATACCTTTTAATGTAGGACTTAATGATCATTACGGTCCTAAATTGTCAGGATTTAATTTTGAAGACATTGACATTAAGGATGAACGGTCAAAATATTTTTTAACAGAGAAAACAGATTCTTTAGAAGATTTAATTAAGTTGTGTGATGAAAAAGAATATTCATTTTTTAATGAAAATGATGATAACTATGACCATGAATTAAGTCAAAAAGTTAGAGAATATAATGATACTTTTTTTCAGAGAAATTCACTTATTATGGTTTTCTATTATGAAAATACTGGTGATTATCCAACAAAAATTGATTCTTTAAATATCGAAGATAATGTAATTACAGTAAAAATAGCTAAACCAGGACTAGAAGCAGTTAATTGCATAGCATCATGGTATGTATATTTAATTGAAGTAAATAAAGAGGATATTAAAGATGTGGATAAAGTTGAGGCAACTCATATTATTAAAGGAAAAATTGAAGATTATAATTAATTAAAATAAATTATTAGGGAGGAAAATAAAATGAAAGAAAGAATGGGTAATAAAAAATATGTAATATTATTTATAATGTTAATATTAATTGTTTTTGTGATTTTGTGTGGTATTTCAACGTCACAAAATAATGCTTTTGCATATAGTGAAAGTTTTGATTTAGATGATGTAGATAAGGCGATTATACGAGATAAGCAATCGATATCAATTAATGATGATTTTCAAGAAGCTCGATTGCAGGTGGTTATTAAACATGAATATAGTTTAAAATCTGATAAATATACTGTTTTTAATCAAATTAAGGAAGTAGCAAAAAATATAGAAATTGAATCAATAGAAGGGTGGATTTCTGTTGATGAAATTAAAACTAATGAATTATGGAATGCTGATACTTTTCATCAAATACTAGATATATATCTAAAATCAAATGAAAATGGTAAAGAGGTGGTGATACAAGCTATTGAAGAATTATCAAAATTGGATATAGTATTATCCGTAGACCCATTTTATAATTATATAATTAAGGATGCTTCGACTCCAAATGACCCACATTTTACTAATCAATGGGGGCTTAATGGTACATATGGAATAAATGCTGAACAAGCATGGAATATAGAAAGTGGTAATAATTCTGTAATAGTTGGGCTATTAGAAGGTGGTGCTCAAAAAAATCATGAAGATTTGGATGGTTTGTTTTTGCAAGAAAATTTTACTATTAATGGAGCAGATTCTCATGGTACATATGTAGCGGGAATAATAGGGGCAAAAGCAAATAACGGAATAGGAGTGAAGTGTATCCCATTTGGTAGACAGTTTTTTAAATCAAGGTTTTTTTGTTGTAATTATGTTGTATAATATAATAGCTTTACTTGACAGGGGGATAGGGAAACGCAGGAGTGCGACCTGAGCACCTGTTAAGGTTTGCAGGAAGGCGGCTAAGTTAGTCGTCTTTTCTATTAGTTGCCTTTCTGGAAACTAATGCGTTAAACTCTGGGGTTTGGGGCAAAGCCCCATTAGTTATATTGTTATTAATTGTATTCGGTATTGGATAGATATTTGTTCTTATATATTCATAATACTCGTTTGGAGATAATTTTGCAAGTCCCCACTGACATCTTTCATTATTATAATAATTTATCCAATCATCAATCTTTTGTTGTAGAATTGTATGATCATCACTAGCATTGAGGTTGATTTCGGATTTCATATGTCCAAAGAAACTTTCTTGAGGAGCGTTATCCCAACAATTTCCTCTTCTAGACATAGATTGACGGAGCATATTGTTTCATAAAATCTCAACAAAGCGATGGCTTGTATAATGGCAACCTTGATCTGAATGAATTAAAACATCAGTTTTAAGTTCAGATCTATGGTTTTTCATTAATATGTTAACGGTTTTAAGAACGAAATCGACATCAAAATTAAGACTTAAAACATATGCTAAAATCTGTTTTGTATATGCATCCATAATTACTGAAAGATAGCTAAATTTTCTTTCATCGCTTTGACTATAACGAGGAATATATGTAATATCTGTCAATAAAACAGTTCTAGCACCGTGTGCGCGAAACTCACGATTAAGTAAATTAGGGGCTATTTTTGATGCTTGTAATGCTTTTCCCATTTGTCTGTAAGGGTTTACTCTTCGAATGGGACAATAAAGATTGAATTTATCCATAAGACGTCGAATTTTCTTAACATTCATAATGATTGGAGGATTATGATGTAAAAGTCGCATATAAATACTCCGAGCACCTTTAAAATATCCACGAAATTTATATGCTTCTAAAATAATCTCAAAGTCCTTTTCATCTTGTAACAATGATTTTAAGCGATTATTAGATGAATGTAACCATTTGTAATATCCAGAACGTGAAACTCCTGCAATCTTACACAAGTAATCAATGTTGAGTAAATTGTTATCTCTTGAAGTCATTTCTTTAATAATACCAAATTTTACTGACGGAGTGCCATTAATAATCATTTTGACTTCTTGCCTCCGTCTATTAAAATAATTTTTTTTAGAAACTCTAGTTCTTGTGACATATATGCAACTTGATGCATGAGTTTTTTTATATCTTTGTCGGTAACATTAGCGAGTGTAAACTTTGGTTTCTTTGGAGTTTTAGGCATATCGAATTTAGACTTTTTAGAAGTGTGATTTCTACCATTAGTAAAAGGTAAACCTTTTTCTTTAAGTCTGCGAAGCGTTGTAACAAGTCCCCATAATCGGTTGTCAGTAAACATTGCAGCATCAAACCCAGCCTCAACGACAATTTGTCTTGGTGATGTTCCTTCTGAATACTTTGCCCAAAACAGTTCTTTGAATTCTTTTGTAAATGAAACAGTTTTTTCTGTTGCATTAACTACATATGTTGAATTGTTGAGAATAGTTATTTCATCATTTGTGAATGTTGGTCTTTCCATATTAGATCTCCTTTATGATTGTGAATCCCTTAAAGTAGACTTGAATTATACCAATATTTTTGTTATATGTCTACTTTGTTGGATTTTTGATTTTAAGTTTGTCCACTTTATAGGTACTCTTGATTTTATTAAGTGTCTACTTTTGTGGGTACAGTATAGGAGTATCTGGCATTGCTGATGTTAGATTTCTTCTTCTTGATCGTCATGATTTAGTAAATAGTTTAGTTTATGCAGCAAATCATAATGTTTGGATAATCAATGCTAGCTTTAATTATGAATATTTAGATGGTTCTCCAGCACCATATAATTCTGCTCATTCTGCTGCAATTAGTAATTATAATGGTTTATTGATTTGCGCTGCATCCAATGAAAATATAAATAATGACATTACTCCACGTTATCCAACAAATTATTCTGATAAGAATAATGTAATTTCTGTAGGAGCGATTAAAGAAGATGGCAATCGTTGGAGTGGTTCGAATTATGGAGAAAACTCTGTAAGTATTTTTGCGCCTGGCGAGTTTATTTTAACTACAACTCCACACAATGCATATACCAGTACTATTTGTTGTGGCACATCCATGGCTGCACCACATGTAACGGGGACAGCGGCTTTAATGTTGAATTATGTTAGATCAAAATCAACTAATATGAGTACTGCAGAGATTTCTGCACATATTAAATCGGTTATAATTGATACAGCTACAAAATATACAGCATTAAGTGGTCTTTGTGTTTCGGGGGGTCGATTAAATGCTCAAAAATGTCTTGAAAGGGTTTCGATTAGGACTCGAGCATTTAGTGGTTTCGGTTATAGTGGAAGCACATATTATTGGAATGGGAAAGTAGATATGACCGTTGGAGAGGCAATGGATTGTAATGTGAATTCCTCTAATATAATGGTTTTTACAGCAAGTACAAAGCTTTCCTTTTTACTTAGTACAAATTCATATAGGAATGCTTGGAATACAATAAGTGGCACTGTAAGTTTTCAATTAAAAAATAGTGCTGGTGAAATTACACAAATTGGAGGAAATGACGAGCATGTTAGTACTGTTACTGTTCCTAAAGTAAATCCAGTTTCACTCGGAAATACTTCTTTTACAATTAATACATCAAGTTTGTCTAATGATACATATACATTGACTCTTACTAGTAAATTGAAACGCTCATCTTGGACAGATACAGATACAAAAACTTATAAATTTATTGTTGATAGGCCCGCTGCTTGTGTTGACGAAGGAACACTTATTACTCTTGCTGATGGCAGTCAAGTAGCTATTGAAAACTTAACAGGTGATGAAAATCTTTTAGTTTGGAATTTAGAGACAGGAAGTTTTGATATTGCACCAATGATGTTTATTGATAGTGATCCATATACAGAATATGAAATTATACATGCATATTTCTCGGATGGAACTGAGGTCAAGGTTATAGATGAACATGCATTTTGGGACATTGACCTTAATAAATATGTATTTTTTAGAGATGATGCCGATAAATATATAGGACATTGGTATAATAAGCAATCGGAAGACAGTAATGGCAATATGACTTATACTGCAGTTCAACTTATCGATGTTGTTATTTACAATGAATATACTACAGCATGGAGTCCTGTAACTTATGGTCATTTGTGTTTCTATGTTAATGGTATGCTTTCAATGCCAGGTGCTACTGAAGGGTTAATTAATATATTTAATGTTAACGCGGAGACTATGAAAATTGATGAAGTAGCTTATCAATCGGATGTTGAAGAATACGGATTATTTACATATGAAGAATTCTCGGAAAATCATTATATACCAGAAGTAGTATTTGATGCATTTAATATTCAATATTTTAAAATATCAATGGGAAAAGGTTTGCTTGATTGGGAAACAATTGAATTTCTAATAAATAGATATTCAACATTTTTCGATATGGAAGAAACTGATGTAGATAGTAATCAAAGCTCCGATTCTGAAAATATAAATAATGATGATTATAATCATGGAGGTAATGGTAATCATTGTGGTCATCATAATCACAACGGTAGACATAATAACAATCATAGAAATGGCTGTAGTCGTAGAAATGGATATTACTATAATAGATAAAAAATAATTAAAAAATATATTAGTAATAAAAATAACAAAGAGGACCAAAGTAAAATTTGGTCTTCTTTTACTTATTAAAAAAGATTAAAATATAAATAAATAAATTTATATTACAAAAGTTATTTCAAGTAAGATACACCCTTATTTTTTTAGGGCAGGGCGGCATTTTGGGTGGTGAATTTTTTTAAGTGTAATTTTGAATGTAAAATCATTAAATAATTAAAAATAAAGCAATAAATTGGGTGCTACAAATGGCAATAAAGTCAAACAAATGCAATAAAAAAGGCATATTCGTTATGAATATGTCTTTTTGGCGGGCTATTTTGAACGTAAAACGATTAAGTTTATGGAATTTTAAAAATAAATTAAATAAGACTTACAAATATTACTTTACAAATTATGGCAGGAGTTCCTGTATCCATAGTATCCGCACGAGTGGCACGCAAGGACAAGCACAACAACTGATGTTTATATACATTTTATAAAAAGTGTAGATTGAGAAGCCGAAGAAAAGTTGAATGAGATGTTGCTATAAAAGATTTTGAATCACATTGTTGGAAATAGTAGTATGGCGTTTTTTGTAGTTGACAACCGAATTAGTTAGATGTAAAATTTATATATTAGGGGTCTTTTTTTTATGAATTTTATTATACAAAAATTTAATAATAATTATAAAATTTATATTGGGATTTTTTTAATAAATGAATAAGGGAAAAACAAAAAAAGAAATATGATTTTTTTTATAAGGAGAATTTAATGAACAAAGAAAATATAGCAATTATTACAGATAGTAGTTGTGATTTGCCAAAAGAATATATTGAGGATAAAAAAATATTTATTTTACCTCTTTATGTTAATATGCCAGATGGAAGTCATTTTCTTGATGGTGTTAATATAAATCCACAAGAAATATACAAAATGATGCCTGATATTATTCCAAAAACATCACAACCAACGCCAAATGATGTAGCAAAATTATTTGAAAAAATAAAAGGAGAGGGATATAAAGAAGCTATAATTATTTCCATATCTTCAGGAATGAGTGGAACGTTTCAAACAATAAATATGTCTATTAAAGAAGAAAAAGAATTGATCGTGCATTCATTTGATAGCAAGAAATTGTCAATGGCTATGGGCATGCTTGTGATAGATGCAATAGAACAAAAAGAACAAGGCAAATCAGCAAAAGAAATATTAAATCACCTTGAAAAAAGTAATGAAAAATCAAATGGATTTTATTGCATACCCACATTAAAATATTTGGTCAAAGGTGGAAGAATAGGAAAAGTATCAGGGGCAATTGGAACATTGATTCATGTGGTACCTGTTATCTCAATAAACAAGGAAGGTTTATATTATAGTGTGATAAAGACATTAAATTATAATCTTGCAATAAAAAAGATGCTTGCAAAGTTCAATGATATAATAGATGAAAAAATAGTAGATATAGCCATATTGCAAGGCGATGCAGAAGACAAAGCTAATGAACTTTTTGCAATATATAAAGGAAAAAAAGGTGTCAGAAATATTTATATGTGTAGTGTTAGTCCTGTTATGGGCGTGCATACAGGTTCTGGTTTAGTAGGTATTGTTTATAGGATTGTTGACTAAGGGATAAAATATAGAAAATACTCTAATTGTTTATCATTTTAAGAATAAATAATTAATTAATATCCTTTTTTATTCCCTTAGTTCGCCGCGACTTACTTTTTCAATAGTAGTAATATGAATATTGAACTAATATATAAAATTTATATTTTTATAAAAAAATTAAACTAAGCCTATAATTGAATTTTTTGGAATAGTTGTAAAATCCATAATAATCAAGGAAAAAATTTGTTTGCAAAAAGAAAGTGAAAAATAATTGATAAAATAGTAGTGTGGCTATTTTTTTTATGTTCATTATTAATCTTTTCATTTGTAAATGCTAGAATATAAGCAAGTTATTTTAAGTAAGTTATACCCTTAATTTTTCTAGGCAGGGTGGTAAATAGGTTGGTAAAAGTTTTTTAGGTATATTTTGAATAGAAAAGCAAGAAATAATGGATAAATAAGTAATAATTTAGGTGCTAGAAATGGCAATAAAATAGAGTTTAGGCAATAAAAAAGGCATATTCGATGTTGAATATGTCTTTTTGGCGAAGAAACAGAGAAATTTATTCATAAAATTATGATACATGGCTTGATAGAGTGCTAGATAAAGCAAATTTAAGACATTTCAATGTACATTCAATAAGACATAAAAATATAACACTACAAATTATGGCAGGAGTTCCTGTATCCATAGTATCCGCACGAGCAGGACACGCAAGAACAAGCACCACAAGTGATGTGTATACCCATTTTATCAAAAGTGTAGATAGAGATGCTGATGAAAAGCTTGATGCTATATTTGCATAATTGATTTTAGCCACATTACTAGAAATAGTAGTGTGGCTCTTTTTGTATTTTGTGCCTTTTTAATCCGAATCAACTTATATATAAGTCATAACTAATAATTTCAAAATAAATATATTATAGCCAGTATTTGATTTATTTTATTCTTGTGGGACGTAGTCACAAAGCGACATATCTCGACATGGTTATATATTAATTTGTCTGTTTGACTATTGATTTAAATTACTCTATTAGATATAATGTTATTATAATCAAAAGTAAAGAGAGAATGTATGAAAAAGCAAAATTTTGATAGCAATAGAAATCAAAAAGCAGTTATTGTTTTATGTATAATAATTATTATTAGTCTAGCTATAAATGTTATACAGTTTTTTGCTTTTAGCCTGGTTAAAGTCCGAGGTAATTCAATGTCACCAACCTATCAATCTGGAGACTATATAATAGTAAATAAAATAGAAAGTAATATAAGTCGAAATGATGTAGTAATGCTATATTATAATGGAAATAAGATAATTAAGAGGATTGTTGGCGTTGAGGGTGATTGTATAGAAATGAGGAAATCTCAATTGTATATTAATGGTTTACTAGATTTAAAACCTGGAGATTTTGATTATTCAAATTTTTCTTATATTTTGTCCGAAAATGAATTTTTTGTAGTTGGTGACAATTATGAACATAGTTATGATAGTAGAAATTTTGGTAGAGTTATGAAAAAAGACATAATAGGTGTTGTCTAATTCACAATAAGTTTGGGAATTTGTAATAATAAATAAAATATTTTAAGGAGGCAAATCATGAACAAATTAATAAAAAATGGTAAAATCATAATAACAATTTTGGCAACTGTGCTTTTATGTAGTGTAGTATTTATGGGCTTTAGTTTGGCTAATAACCAAGCAGAAGCTTATGAATTACTGTCGTGGGATTTGATAGACAATGGAGGTCATTTAGATTATGACTATTCTACTAAATATTCGAGTACATTGGGGGCAAGTATAAATGTATGGAATGCTCACAAGTCGGGTGTTATAAGACCTGATAGTTGGAAAATAATACAAGATGTATTTGTATCGGATTATGATGATAGTTCTTCTGATGCAGCAGTTGCATATTGTAGTAGTGGTGGTAAAATTAAGTTGAATGATCATTATTATGTTTCTATGTCTGCAGGAGAAAGACAGAAAACTATGATGCATGAACTTGGACATGCATTGGGTTTAGATGAAAATAATAGTGTAACTGGTAGTATAATGAAACAGGGGATTAGGTCTCAAACCACTTTGATTCAAGATGATAAAGATGGCTATGATGCTTCATATCTTAATTATGAATAAATACATATCAGTTAAGAATATGGTGTTCCCATATTTTCAATAATTTAATAAGTTATTTCATATAGATTTACAAGAACCAAACTTAAAACTTTATATAAATAATCCTGATGCTATTTAATTATCACGGGGTTATTTATATTAGAATATAAATTACGGAGGCTAAAAATGAAAAGAAAAATAGTTTTATTATTACTTATTTTAAGTGTTTTGATTATTTCGTTTGGTTGTACCAAAAACTTATCAAAAGAAGAAGAATATGAATTACTTGCATCTAGTGATGTTCCAGTAAACACAATTAAAGCAAGTTTTTCTATAGATACTTATAATTTACAAGAGGTTGTCGGTAATACGGATTATGTTTTTGTGGCAAAAGTTACTGCTTATAAAAAAACCATTTTCGATACCCCATCTGAAATACCCGAAACGGTTTATGCTGTTCAAGTAATAGAAAACATTAAAGGTGAACTGATAGTTAATGAGGAAATTGAATTAATAAAAAAGGGTGGTTTGGATAAAGAATATAAATATAAATATATATTTATAGACGATATACTTCCTCAAGTAGATAATTATTACATATTTTGTACTTACGCTTTAAAGTCAGGTGAAATTAGGGCTTCAGCTCAGAATTCAAATCTAAAAATCGAGAATATTAGAAATTTGCATGAAGAAACAAATTACCTAAATATATTAGATGCATATGAAAATCAGAATGTTGAATATATAAGAGAAAGATATACTTCAAAATATGATAAGAGTAATTTGAAAAATGATTAGAGTAAGGAACTTAACAAAAACGTATGTTATTGGAGAGACTAAAGTTGTAGCAGTAGATGACTTATCATTAAATATAGAAAAAGGTGAATTTATTGCTTTGGTTGGGGAGTCTGGTTCGGGGAAATCTACCCTATTTCACCTTATTGCGGGTTTGGATAAACCTGATTGTGGAAGTGTTTTTTTCGACAATGTAGATATTTTCACCAAAAAACGGGATTATGTGACTATATTTAGAAGGAATAATATAGGTTTAATTTATCAATTTTACAATCTTGTTCCAATTTTGACTGTTGAGGAGAATATACTATTGCCTGTTAGGCTTGATAGAAAATCTATAGATAAAGATAAACTAAATTCTTTATTAGAAAAACTTGATTTGATGGATAGAAGAAAGCATTTGCCAAATCAACTTTCAGGTGGTCAACAACAAAGAGTCGCTATTGCTAGGGCATTATTTAACAATCCTAAAATTATTCTTGCGGATGAACCTACGGGAAATTTAGATAGTAAAAATAGTGAAGAAATAATAAAATATTTAGAACTGCTAAATGTTGAATTTAATCAAACGATTTTTATGATAACACATAGTAATGAAGTGGCTAAAAGGGCGAGTAGGATAATAACTATTGCAGATGGAAAAATAGTTGGAGACGAAAGAAAATGAAAAGCATAATAGTTTTATCGCTTAGGTCATTAAAGAAAAATTTTGTAAGAACATTAATAACATCTATTGGAATTATGTTGTCGGTTATTTTGTTGACATCTATAATTATATTATTTTACAGCTATAAAAGTTCTATGATTGCAACTACAATTCAGAATAAGGGAGATTGGCATATAAGTATCGAAAATGATGTTGATGGTTCCAGTTATAAATCAATTGAAGATAAAGTGGATTCTTATACTAAGCTTAAAAACTTGGGTTACTCACATATTAAGAATGTAAAAAATCTTAAAAAGCCATATTTGCATATAATGGCTGTTGATACTAATTATCCTGAAATGATGCCTGTTAGCATTGTTGAAGGGAGATTTCCCCACAAAAACACAGAAGTAGTAGTGCCCACAGATTATGCGGAGCTTTATGGAGTAGAAATAGGAAGTAGTCTCAATCTTAGTTTAGGTGATAGAATGTCAGAGTATGGAATACGATGGCAGAACGCGAGTTATTTAGGAGAAGAAGTTGAGTTTATAACCAATGAATATGATGCGCAATATAATGTTGTTGGGTTTTGCGACACTCTTTCATATATGGAATACTCCTTTTCGCCAGGTTATTCAATATTGACGTATAAAGACATCAATGTATATGATAGAGCTTATATTAAACTTAAAAATCCCAAAGATGCCCTTTCATTGGTAGATGAAAGATCTAATGATATAATTCTCAATAAAGATTTGTTGGATGTATTAATTATACAAGAAGGTGAAAGCGTAGGCAATGCAATTAGGATTATTGCTGTTATTTTAGTGTTATTAGTGCTTATTGTAGCATTTGTTTTAATATATAATTCTTATATGATGACATTAAATGAGCGTTCTAAGGAATATTTATTGCTCGCTTCAATAGGAGCCACAAATAAACAATTGTTATTGTTTACCCTTGTTGAAAACTTAATATTAGGATTACTGGTAGTGCCAATTTCAATTTTAATTGGAATTGGACTTTTAAAAATTTCTTTTAATACTATTGTAACTTATATTGAATTAATTAGTTATGCGAATATAGTATTTAAATTAAATATAACAGTGAATTCAATATTACTAATTATAGGGCTTGGTTTAGCGATAATATTGATATCATCTTTAGTTCCTTTTGTTTTGAATTTAAGAAAAAATATTATATCTGGGGTTAGGCAAAACGAAATAATAAGAATAAAATCTAATAAAACTAGTAAAAGAAATAAACATAGTTCATTTTGGGAATTTGATTTTATTCGCAAAAACTTTAAACGTTATAAAAATAAATATAAATTTACTATTATTTCTATTTTAATTAGTATTATTCTGTTTGCTTCAATGGATATTGTATTGACAACTGCAAAAACGCAAATAGAAGAAGAAGTAAATATTGTCTATGATATTAGTTGTAATTCCAGTAGTTACGAGTTTAATTATGCAATAGATAATATTTATAAACCAATGTCGGAAATGAAAGGTATTAATAAAAGTTGGTGGGCAGTCCAAGATGTTTTGGGCTATTATTCAGTGACAGATAATCCAAATATAAATGAGCAAGTAAGAAATTATGTTGAAAAAAATGAAATGGATACTATCCCAATAAATTATGTTATTTTAAATGATAATATATTTAACGAATTGCTTATATATATGGGAGAAGATTTTGAAAACTCCAAAAGAGTTATTCCTGCAATAGCAAAGATTACGGATTACAGCAGTGAAAATTTTACAAAGTTGAATCTATTTAATAAAGATATTCAAAATATTAATTTAATGAATGAGCCATTAATTGACAATACAATCATAGAAAATTTGGATATAAAAATTATTGACACAAATAACTTAAACTTTCCGAAAGTATTATATGATTATTTGGATATTGATGGTATAATGTTATTTATGCCTTTGGCTGATAGTGAATTTTATCTTAAGAAAGTTCCTAATGCTATTAAAATGTTTTTTGAATGTGAAAATCACAAATATTCATATGACCAAATGTTAGAATTTAAAAAAACAAACGATTTAAGCATTTATATAAACAACCATTCAAATTCTTACGAAAAACAATTAAATACTATAAGTATTATTAGTCTTTTTATTGATATTATTATGATTATTATAATTATGATATCCATTTTGAATATATTTAATACAATATTTACTAATATTATTATGAGAAGAAAAGAATTTGCGATATTAACTTCAATAGGAATGTTGACTAAATCATTAAGAAGAATTGTGTTTTTAGAGAATTTTATTATATTAGCATGTGCTCTATTTATAAGTGTTTGTTTTACGGTATTGATATCCTTCATATTAAAGGTAATGCTAGGGTCAACTATAGTAATATATCCTATTAAAAAAGTATTAATTATTGTTATTGCATATATTGTATCTTTATTTACATCATGTTTATTTTCTTTTTCAATAATCAAAAGGAAACAAATAATTGATTTGCTTAAAAATGATAAGTAAATAAATAATGAAAAATTACAAAAGTTATTTAAAGTAAGCGACACCCTTAATTTTTTGGGTTCATATCAAAGTGGCAACAAAATGAAAGCATAAAATATGGTGACAAATGGGTAAAATCAAATGCAGTCTTTGCTAATGATTTTGGTGAAAGAATATATCCGCAAACTTTAAATAAATGGCTTGATAGAGTGCTAGATAAAGCAAATTTAAGACATTTCAATGTACATTCAATAAGACATACCAATATAACACTACAAATTATGGCAGGAGTTCCTGTATCCATAGTTTCAGCACGAGCAGGACACGCAAGAACAAGCACCACAACCGATGTCTATACCCATTTTATTAAAAGTGTAGATAAAGAAGCAGCGGAAAAGTTGAATGAGATGTTTTAATAAAAAACTTTGAGTCACATTGCTAGAAATAGTAGTGTGGCTTTTTTTTACTATAAAATTTATATGTTCATATAGATATAATTAAAAAATTTGATTAAATAATTTAGTTGTGTCGAATTATGTCTAATTTTGTATTTAGGTTAGGGAATATGAAAAATTTATTAACACAAAATGGTAAATAATGTAAAATTTAATTATGATAAAGGGCAAACCTATTGTGAGGTAGGGACGCAAAGCTAAAGGGTCTCATTAAGTGAGACAGCCAGATGCCATTAATTACTAGGATGTTAGTATGCTAGTTGTTATGGCTTTTTTATTTGTAGTAATAGCTATTGCAATAATGCATTTAACAAATAAAATTTTTGAAGGAGAAAAAATTATGGAAATGGCTTTAAGACAAAGTAATTTGGTTTTGCCACAAGGTTTTGTGGAAATGGATCAAGAAGAAATGATGTATGTCGACGGAGGGCGTAAATATGTTACGGAATATACTAACCTAGATGGTATATGTGAATTGGCAGTGAGGGCAGGGGCAAATGCGATTGGCGCTGTTAAAGGCATTGCATTGGCTGCGGCTAGCAGTGCAACAATTATAGGTGGTATTGCTGGAGTGCTATTGGCAATTAAAGGTATAGTAGGTGGTACGTATGCTTTTGCAAATTTAATTGCTGCTATTAAATATTATAGTGATTATGGAGAATATACTATTACTTCACATAAAGTTTTTGGTATAACAGCACTATATTATGTTGGGAGATAATGATGATTGTATTAATTATTATTGCAACAATATTAATGGCTTTTTTTCAATTTATTTTATATTTCAATAAAGATGTTCAAGCTTTGAATAATCAAAAGCTTAAATTTCTTACTAAAAAAAGTAAAATTATATTAATTGGTTCATATATTAGTGTAGCTTTATTCGCTTTAGTATATGTATTTTGGGGAAAAGAGAATATAGCAAGGTATGGAATATACATATTTTCTTTAATATGTACAATTGATATACTTATCCAATACTTTATTACATTGAAAAGCATAAGGCTTAAACTAAAATTTGTTATAATTTTTACGTGTTTATATTTTTTGATGTTAAGTACATTAATAGTCGGGTATTTTGCCTTATATGGGTTCAACATAACTGCTCTATTATGCTATATTATTGATACAATTGTAGTAGCTTTGATTTGGATTATATATTTTATTAAGAGGATAAAATGTACGCAATGCAAAAAATAGAATTTAGAGAAAATAAGGTATTAAAATTGGTGAATGTTTTGTCAAGGAAAGTACCAACAGAAGAAATACTTGCTCAAGATAAGCAAGTGCAAATGTTAGAAAATTGGATTAAGGCTAAGGGGTATCAGCCCCTTGGTCCTTTAATCATATATTCGAGTGGAATAACAGGTATGGATGGCAATATGCCAATAATTGATAGCAGGGTTATGCAACAATTAAAAAATAATAATGT
>JBAXZI010000043.1:0-15058 GCA_041670385.1 Clostridia bacterium
GCAAGTCCCACATTGTAATTCCCTGTGAGTATTATTTATGTTGTTGCCCGTATCAGAATAATTATGTGTATGATTTACTGACATTCTAATTTGAAATCCAAACCAACTTGAGGGAACCCAGACCTGTGTACGGTAAGCACCAAACCCATAATGAACTATAAATCCATCCACACCGTCTAATTTTGCATAACCATATACAATGACTACATGAAAAGACTCATCCCCTGTAATCGGTTGCATCCCCAAAACAATTGGTTTGCCTGCATCTATGTCTGCTTGTGCAGTAGATTTTGAAAAAACACCCGAGGTGAGAGACACCGTGTTTTTTACATCAGTTGGAGTATAATTATTCATAAAATATATGCCTGCATCTTTTACAAACCCAATTGCCTGTCCTAATGGAGGCAAACCAGCAATACAATTCAAATCATATAATTCATCAAAGAATCCATCTTCTGTACCAATTTCATAGCATCCTTGCCCAGATATTGGCATTGTAGTTTGCAATGCTGGATGCTTATTAATATCACCATAATTAGCATTTAAAAATGTTTGACCATTTCCAGATGCAGGAATTAATCGCCTATCTGAATAATAATTGTGATAACCCATCAACATTTGCAATGCAACCGTTGTACATACACCAACAGGATTAAGATTGGTATTTTGATCATTGTCATGATGACTTGGATTAATTAAGAAATAGTTACTATTTGATATGTAGTTTACATCCATTAAATCGCTTGCGGATAAAGAATGCGAATCTGTTCCCGAGATAATTCCTATGTTTTCGCTTCTGCCACCTCCCCCTGAAGCAGCATAAGCATTCATGGGACTAAAATTTACCGTGCTTAATATCACCAAAAATCCTATCAATATTAAACAAGTAATAATAAGTACCTCAAATTTAGTTTTTTTAATTGTACTAGTTCTCATAATTTTTCTCCTTATCTTAAATTTTTTATAAATCAACACTTTTTAACATAATGAACGGAACATAAATTGTCGCTTGTTTTTTTGTATAATTCCCATCTATAATTATCACTTCATCCATAGAAATGAGATTCTTATAATTCTCTCCTATTTTAACAGCAGGCACATAGTCTGCTTTGCTTTCACTTTCATGCAACAAATATCGATGCTCATTTTCGATTCCAGCAATATAAAAAGGACTTCTATTATAAATTATCCTTTTCTCATTATCATCAACTGTATAACATTTATCATTATCAGGATAAGGCTGACTATTTGATTCATCTATTGTATATGGACTCCAACATCTATTAGCACTCAAATTTGACAGCTTATACATGCTCGTACTAGCACCCAAAAATGAAAAAGCTTTTAGTTGTTCATCGCGGAGCAATACATATAAATAACCATATGGTTCAAACTCAACAAGAATGTAATTAAGTTCATCATTTTCATTGTATAACGGATAAACTTCAAATCCCGTATATTCAGTTTCATCGGTGATAAATCTTTTTTCTATTCGTTCTGATACTCTTTGAAGATGCTCCTCTTCCGTATATTTACTTGCCTTTTGCGGATATACTGCAATTATAATCAAAGAAAACAGAATAACAAATATCAAACTCCATACAATAATTTTCTTTTTCACAATAATTTCCTTTTTCATAATTCTCCATATATTTAAATTTATTGAACTAAATATAAACATCTAAATAAAATGCTTATATTCTCAATGTTATTTATTTTGTTTACTTCTTTAATTTTATTTAATCTCATAATTAAAAATTCCCCTAAACTTTTAATATATCTAAATATTAAAACAATTAAAATTTATTGTCAACCCATTTTTCCTTCTTCTGCCCTATGTAAAATGTAATTACTTGTCGAATTTTGACAATTTATCATTTAATATTTCTCATAATAATTTTTCTCCCCTTATTAAATTATTATATAAATCGATTAGTTTAAGTTTATTATTAGTGTTTACAAATCCTCCATTGCTTTACAATTAAAAGCTATATAAGCAATAGAATATGATTCTAATTTAACTTCCTTTTTATATTCCATTTCTTCCATTGAAACAAGATTTAAATACTCATCCCCTCTTTTAACAGCAGGAATAAACCCTGTACTGCTTCCTTCATATATTTTTAACAAATATCTTTTTTCATTTTCAATATTTGCAATTTTAAAATGACTATCAACATAATAAACAAATTCTCCAGTCTCATCAATTTCCCATCGTTTGTTAGGATAAGCAGCATAACCGTACTCATTTTTTTCCACTTCCCACTGACCGTCTTCATTTGACATGGAGTCTTGTCCATCTTCGCATATTTTGTACCGTTGCCAAGGTCTACCATCATCACGCGTATACATGCTCACTCCGCCAAACATTTGCAAAAATAAATATGTTGTGTTTATTTGCACATAAACATAACCCACAGGTTCAAGTTCAATTAAAAAGTAGGCAAGTTCCTCTGACTCATTATACAATGGAAAAACCTTATATCCTGTATACTTTTTATTCTCATTTATATAGCGTTCTTCAACCAACTTTGAAATTCTTTCCGTATGCTCCTCTTCCGTATATTTACTTGCCTTTTGCGGATAAAACATGATAAAGCAAAAAACAAATAAAATAACAAAAATAAGTAATATTATTAAACTTTTCTTTTTTTTAGTGTTTTTCAAAATATCTCCTATGCAAAAATAAACATGCAATTTTATTTAATATTTGTTTGAATATAAATTGTAATCTCATAATTTAAAATTTCCCCATTTGTTATCATTCTCATTATACTGTTAGACAATAATTTTGTCAAAGACCAAATTGTTCTTTTTACATGTAAGTAGATATTAATTAAATGTTATCAAATTTTGTTTATAAAAAATGCACCTGTTTAGTTGTGTTCAACTTTTGGGGTGCATTTCAATTTGATTTGCTTCTGATATAGTAATAGTTTAGTAATAAATATAGCTTGATTTGCTATCGTAATAAATTTAGTATTTATTTATTAATTAATTATGAACTCTAATGCTGTGTTTTAAGTGGTTGTTTACATCTCCAATAAAAATCATATTTATCTGGCGTAAAGATACATTCGCACTTTTGATTTCAACTTCAATGTTATCACCTATTGAAAACATATATTTTTTGCCTATATATCTCATTTTCGGGTCAATTTCGTAGTCGTCTGTCGGTAATTCGGCAAGAGGAAGGAAACCCTCAACAGTGTTTTTAAGCTCAACAAAAATTCCTGTTGATACTATTCCACTTACTATTCCATTATACTGTTCTCCGACTTTATTTGACATATAAACGGTCTTGTAGTAGTCATCAATATCCCTTTCTGCACGTTCTGCCGCAACTTCTCTCTCTGAAGATTTTTCCGCAGCGGATACACATTGTTTCAAAAAGTTGGCTTTAAACTCTTCATTGGCTTTTCCTTCAATTTTTGCCTTTAAAGCTCTATGAACCATAAGGTCAGGATATCTCCTTATTGGAGAGGTAAAATGACAATAAAATTCTGTATTTAATCCAAAATGTCCGATATTTTTGATACTATATTTCGCTTTTTGCATAGTGCGAAGCATTGTTTTATTTATGATTGGTTCAGTTGGTTCTTCTTTGACTTTTTCCAAAAAATCACTGAATAGTTTTGGAGTGATTCCTAAAGAAGTATTAAAGTTATAGCCCAAAGCATTGGTAAACTTTTTGAATTCCGCAATTTTTGTTTTGTTTGGTGGTTCGTGAGTTCTGTAGACGCTTGGTACTTTTTCATCAAACAAATATTTTGCTACGGATTCGTTAGCAAGCACCATAAATTGCTCAATAATTCCGTTTGCAATTTCGTAAGGATAAGGCTGAATGTCGATGACATTACCTTTTTCATCAAGTAGAATCTTACTTTCTTTGCTAACAAAATTTATTACGCCGCCCTCAGTTTTTTTGTTTTCTAAAATTTTTGCAAGTTCCGCCATAACATTGATCAATTCTTCTATGTCTATATATTTAACACGCAACGCTTCATCACCGTTCAAAATAGCAGTAACAGCGGTGTAAGTCATTCTGAAATTTGACTTGGTTATGGATTTATAAAAATCTGATTTCAATACATTTCCGTTTTCATCGATATCTAACTCGACTGTCATCGTAAGTTTTTCTTCATTAGGTCGCAATGAACAAACGCCATTACTGATAGCTTCTGGCAACATCGGAAAAACTGATGAAGGGAAATATACACTAGTGCCTCGTTCAAAGGCTTCACAATCAATAGTGTCACCTGTTCTAACATAGTGTGATACATCGGCAATATGGACATAAAGTTTGAAAATAGAGCCGTTTTTTTCAAGGCTTATCGCATCATCAAAATCTTTTGCGTCCTCGCCGTCAATTGTGATAGTTAGTAGTTCTGTTTTGTCTTTTCTTCCTTCTGTATCGGGTTCATATTTAAATTTTTCAGATGCAACCAGAACTTCTTCAGGAAATCTTTCAGAAAAATCATAGCTTCGCAAAATTGAAAGTACTTCCGCATCACGCTCGCCGGAAATACCTAAAATTTCGGTTACTATGCCTTGAATTTTAGTATCGTTTTGGGTTGTAACTATCGAAATAAGAACTTTTGAGTTCTCTTTTGCTCCTTTAGAATTGCGGTCAGAAATATAAATTTCTTTGAAATAGTCGGAGTTGTCGGCTTTCACATATCCATAATTGTCCATTTTAAAATATGTTCCGACAAGCTTTACGATTCCACGCTTTTCGATTGAAGTAACTTCACCTTCGCTCTTACCGTTTAGTTTGACAAAAACAGTATCACCGTGCATAGCTCCATTGAGTGCTCGGTTTGGAATAAAGATATCATCGCCTTCGTCTTCTCTTATCAAAAAGGCAAAACCTCGTTTGTTACCTTTCAAATCGCCTTTAAGCAATTCCATTTTTTTGAATGTCACATTCCAATATCTATCAATTGAAATTTGTCCCTCAGATTCTAATTCGTCCAAAATCCTGACAAGCATATTTAAGTCAGCTTTGTTACGCAAATGAAGGTTTCTTTCAATATCGCTGATATTGAGGCTTTTTTTGTTCATATTTATAATTTTTTTGTAAATATCTTCTTTGTAAATCATTTTTCTCTCTTTTATATTATTTGCAATTTTCATATTAAAATTACTATATAGTTTATTTTAGGGAAATTTGCCCTATATTATTTATTATACCATAATAATCGCTAAATATATATTGATAAATTAGAAAAAGGTTTTGCAATTAAATAAATTTTAATATTTTGTTATATATATGAGAAATTAGCAACAAAAGTAATTTTCGAATACTTATGTAAAGAAGTATTAAAGGAAAATTATGAAACAGTTACTAAAGCAATTAATGGACGATTTATATAGAAAAAATCCAAATGATTTATTTGATTATTATTTAGACAAATTCAAAGAAAAAATTGGAATTAATAAATATTATATAATTCATAAAAATAGAATTTTGTATCGAGCAAGAAAAGGTTGTGTTGATATTTTGGGTAGGCATAGCGAATTGGATATCCATTTCAAGATGCCTTATTATAAAGAAAAAATTGGTGTGCCACCGGCGCTTTGTGCAAGCTCGGGAAGATTTAATAGAAGCGGTTATGCTTTTTTGTATTTAGCGACAAATCAAAAAACTTGTGTTGCAGAAATCAATCTAGAAGTTGGGCAAATTTGCAGTATAGCAAAATATAAATTTGTAGGCGAAAGCAAATATTTGAATTTGTGTGATGTTAAAGATGAAAATGTATTAGTGTTAAAAAAGTTCTTATTAGAGCCAGTTTATAAAGAAAATAGGTATTATTATCACTATACACAGTTTATTGCTGAAATCATAAAAAAAATAGGGTATCACGGAATAGTTTTTCAAAGTATCCAAAGTAACGGCATAAATGTAGTTAGTTTTGTTAACCCGGATTTTTATTGCATTGAGTTTAGCGAAGTGCTAATGAAAGCAAAAAAGATAAATTATCAAATAGAGAAAGTTGAAGAAGGCTATCAAAATTATACCCAATACGAAAAATATTTGAAATATTATAACGAATTTGAAGAAAAGGAACAAAAAGATCTTTTTCGTTATTTACAAAACAAAATTAATTACGAACAAAACAAAAAATAATGTAAAAATAGTAATTGAATTATGTTTAAGGTATTTTAATTGACTAATTTAATCAAATGAACTATTATATTTTTGAAGATAAAAACACGGTTCCCGTTGGTAGTCGGGACACTAGAAATAGTCAGTAACCTGCCTCCTTGGTTGTCCGATCTTCGAAAAAATTATAAAGGAGGTTTTTTCGATGGAGGCAACATCAATACAGCTCACTGTATATTATGATGGTCAATTTTGGATTGGTTTGTTTGAAAAAAGGCATAATGCGAAATTATCTATAAGCAGATATGTTTTTGGAGCAGAGCCACAAGACAATGAAATCTATGATTTGATTTTGCATAATTGGAACAAATTGAAGTTTAGTCCTACTGTTACTGTTGGAAAAAAACCGATTGTTAGAAGAAATCCAAAAGTATTGCAAAGAAAAATAAAAGCTGCAATTATGGAAAACGGAATAGGAATCGGGACTAAAGCACAACAGGCAATAAAACTGCAAATTGAGCAAAGGAAAATCGAGCGTAATGCTTATAATATGTATGAGCGAGATAAAGAGAAGCGAAAACAGTTTTTACTAAAACAGAATAAGAAAAAAGCAAAACGCAAAGGACATTAACTTTGTGAACAATTAAGTCGCCTTATGGTGGCTTTTTTGTTTGAATTCTATTTTATTGCATAAAAGTTTGCAAATTTACCCCAAATATAATCAGTTGAAACTATGCCATAATAATATCTGGAGACATAAATTTGCAAATTAGAATTGCAGCCTTGCAAAAGTATTTCGCTAGCAAGTGGTAAGTTAGATTTTTCCTCATCTAAATTGAGTGTGACACTTGTTAGATTTGTAGCTCCATTAAATATTTTATCGCCAAATACTGTAATGTTACTATTAATAACTAGTGCTTCTAAATTTGTACAGCTTTCAAATGCTCTATCAGCAATTTTGTAAACCAATTTATTTTCAATTATTGAAGGTATAATTAGTTCTGATTGCAATTTTCCTTTTGCACTAAGTCCTAAAATTGTAATTTTGTCGTTAAAAATCTGATAATCAAACATTTCGGCATTATTTTCGTTATTGAGTAAATTATTATCAATATCAATTCCCAGTTCTTCTAAAGCTCCGCTGGGAAGTGGATATGTTATATTAATAGGAGAAGTGTTACCTAGAGTTCTATTGATATCACCGATTAAATTTGCTGTTCTTACCGTTACACCGCTATCATTTAAGTGATAATTTGTATCATAAAAATATCCTTCATCCATAATAAAATTATCTATATTACTAATAATATTAGCATTAAAATTGTTTTTTACAAAATTATAAAAATCATCACGTTCATCTGTGTTGTCAACTTCTAAAGCAAGTTTATTAACGGGTGGAAAAGAAAAGAAAGTTTTTGCTCCTTTTTGTTTAACAAATTCTGCATATTTATTAAAATAGTCAATAAATTCAGTAGAAATTATATCTTTATTTATAGTGATTAGGTTTGTGCTATCATATTGGTCTGGCATAATATTATAAGGTCTTGCAATTTTTATGTCGCCATATTCATTAAAGGCATCTCTACTATAAACACCATTGCCAGTAGGTTTAGCATTATTGGTAACAAAACTCTTTTTTTGACCTAAAAATTCGGGATATGCATTTATTAGTGGGAAATAATCATTCATCGGAATATTCCAAAACATTGAATAATCGCTATCTAAAACTTGCAAAATTATTTCACCATTTACATATTTGCTATAAGTTTGTTTGCTAAATTCAGGTACAAAAATAACTATATCATTTTTGTTGATATTACTTTTAGATAGGTCCATTGTGGTTTTGCTACCTAAAGCTGCATAAAGTCCAAAATTAACAACCTTAAAGCCAGTTTTTTCTTGTAAAAGTTCACTATTTATTCCAAATGGTAGATTAGAACCGCCCACTAAAATTATTTTTGGTTCATTAATATTTTGTAATCTTTCAAATTTATCGGACATAGCACCTAAATATGTTTCGTCATACTGTTTGCCAAGATTATTGCTATAACAAAATACTGATACAAAAGGTATCATTAATATTATTAATATTATTAAAATTGTCAAACAAAATTTCTTCATATTTATCTCCTTTTAAAATTGAAAATATATAAACGCATTGGAATAGCCATTTTGAGATACTACATAAACCCAACCCAAAATTACTATGCTAATAAGCATTAGATAAACTACTTTTCTTACTATGCTGATACTTAATGTATCATCATTTAAATATATAGATTTTGGTTTGTCTATAAAAGCTTTTCCCAAAATACCAAGCATTAATATTGATGATAAAATAAATATAAATAAAAGAGGGGTAATGCCCATATTTGCAAAAGAATTATTAATGAAACCTAAGTTAAATTGCCAATCAGTAAATAATTTTGTAAATATAAGTCTTAGGTCAGTTGTTGAATTTGCTCTAAAGAAAATCCAAGCAAAACAAACCCAAATAAAAGTCCAAATTCTACGTAAAAATTGCATAAAGCCACTGTCATAATCTATATTCATTTTATTGTATAATTGCATTTTAGGTTTGTAACTAATTTCTTCGATTATTAAATATAGACCGTGTAAAGCCCCCCAAATAATAAAGGTCCAATTTGCACCGTGCCAAAGTCCACTTAATAAAAAAGTTATAAATAAATTGATTAAATGTCTGTATTTGCGGCATCGGCTACCGCCTAGTGGGATATATACATAATCACGGAACCAACTGCTTAAGGATATATGCCATCTTCGCCAAAAGTCTTTAATATTTAGTGCTTTGTATGGATTGTTGAAGTTCTTCATAAGGTCTATGTTCATAATTTTGGCAACACCTATAGCAATATTGGTATAGCCATCAAAGTCACATAAAATTTGTACAGCAAATAGTATAGTCGCTATAACTATTTGTAAACCATTAGAGTCTTGTAAATTATTATAAACAGCATTCACAAAAATAGCTAAAGTATCGGCAATAACAATTTTTTTGAAAAAGCCAACAAGTATATATTTTAAGCCAGTTGTTATGTTATCTTTGTCTATTAATGTTAAGTCATTTTGATAATCAAAATTGGATAATAGAGGATTGTTAGATTTGCCACAGACTGCTTTTAATTGTGGAATTAAATTTTCTGGTCTTTCTATAGGACCAGCTACTAATTGAGGAAAAAAAGATACGAAAAGCGCATAATAGCCAAGATGTTTTTCTGCTTTAATTTTACCTTTATAAACATCAATAGAATAAGATAATGTTTGGAATGTATAAAAGGATATACCAACCGGCAAAAGTAAATTTAAGACATAATCATCTAATTGCATTCCAAAACCTCGCAACGTATTTGTTATGCTAATACTTAAAAAATTAAAATACTTAAATGTAAATAAAATTAATAAGCTTGATATAATGCTTACAAGCAAAGCCGTCAAGCGTATAGATTTTTTGTTATATTTTTCCATTACAATTCCGCTAAAATATGATATTAATGTAGTAATTAGTATTAAGAAAATAAGATTTATGTTCCAACTCATATAAAAATAATAGCTTGCAAGTAGAAGTACTATCCATCTAAATTTTGTTGGAGTTATCCAATAAAACATTAGTACTATTGGCAAAAAGATTAAAAATGGTAATGAATTAAAAAGCATTTATCTAAATCTCCTTGTCTTTTTTATATAATAAAAATAGAAGTATTATTATAAATGAGAAAATAAGTAAAATGATAGTTTGCAAGAGTGGTACCGCACTAATAAAACATAATGTTATTCCAAACGTTTCAAAAAGTGCTCCAATTATTGCCAAAATACCTTTTGTATTATAAATTATTTCTAGAATAATAAATATAGTTGCTATAATAAAAACTATTAGTACAAAAATTGGTATATTAGTAGTTAGTAGCATATACTTATCTCCTTACTCTGGTATAATAGCGTACATTATTTGTTTGAAAATTTCTGTGTAAAAGTCAACCCCTTCATTAGAACAATGATTTACATGATCACACATAAATTTATCGGCTAAAGAGGTATCTTCTATTCTACCAATAATAGGGATATCAAGTACTAATTCGAGTTTTTCCATAAATAGTTGTCGAGTTTCCACATTTTCTTGTAAAAAATAATCTGGATATCTCCAAGTAGGTGGGAAAGTAAAATAAAATTCTACACCCTTTGCGATAAAGTTATTACAATAATTATTAAGATAATCTATTCCTGTAGATATAATATCAGGATCAGTTTTTGCTCCCTCATAATCATCTTTTAATATTACACCCGTTTCTGTCATTGGTCTTTTGTCATATGATAAAAAGCCATATTCATCAAAAAATTCTCTTTTTAATTGTGGATTGTAAAATATTCCATTATTAATTGCTTCATTTTTTTTATTTAAATAATATTGAATATTACGAATTAACATTCTTATATTTTCATCGCTAAAATCATAATCTTTTAATATGTCATAATTGCTTTCATATACTTCCCAAGTTTGATAAGCAACACAACCAACATTATTTCCATACATATCATTGCGGTATTCCAATGAAAATATTACTATGTCACCAGAATTTAGATTTTCTTCAATTGTGTCTAGCATATGATATAAGCCCATTCCACCATTTACTCCCATAGAAATAAAATCATAATCATCATATCTTGCATCTTTTACGATTTCAGCTACATTTAAGCCTCTTTCTAGGCTACAACCAGAAATAGTAATAATCTTTTTTTTATTAGAATTTTGAATATTCAAATGCTTATTTACATAACCTACTTCAGAAATTTTTGAAAACACATTTCTAGAATAAGAATTAATTCTTAAATTATTAAACTTTGGGCAATCTGTAAAATTGTTTGTTCCAAACTCTGTCAAGTTATCAAACATAATAAGTGTTTCTAAATTAGGTAAATTAATAATACTATTATAATTTACTTTTTCTATATTTTTATTTAATACAATAGTTGTTATATTTGGATTCTCCTGAAGAAAGTTTTCTCCTATTTCAGTTATTTTTTTATTAACTATAGTTTCAGGTATAACAATTTCACTATTACTGAAAGTGCTTTTTACTTTTGTTATTTTAATATTATTTTCTTTTACTTCATATTCAAAATAATTATCATCGGTCCAATTCTTCCATTGTGCATATAAAATTAAGTTATTTTCAACTTTTATTCTTGCGCCAATAGAATGACTAATTCCACTTCCATCACTTTTTGTGTTTAATTCATAAAAAGTAGCATTAGAATTTTCAAAATTATCACAATAGGAATATAAATCCAAATATTCATCATCTTGCTTATAAAACTGATAAATTTGTTCGTTGCTGCCTATTGAGTCATTAGCGTTTATAATAATTTTGTTTGTATCAGGGGAATTGCCAAGAATTTCGATACTATGAGGAAGATATAATTTTATACCACTTTTATAATATTTTTTGTCTATTGTAAAACCGCATTGTTCAAAATTTTGGTCTTTTGCAAAAATGGCAACTAAATCTCCAATATGATATATTTCTTTTATAGGAAAAATTTCGATATTAACATTATTATTTGGTATAGTAACAATTTCACATTCTTGACCAAAAGTTTCTATAGGGACTTGTTCATTTATAATTATCAGTTCAGGAAAAAATTCTTCTTTATACAAAGGTTCTTCCATTTCTGCTAATTCTTCTGGTTCTTCCGTGTATGGTACTTCAATTATTTTAGTAGTGATTTGAATAGTAGTATCATATTTTATATTATCTGCTACAATATAACCGTCTTGATAAGTTCCATTACTGATATAATCTATTTCATAACCGCTGTTTATCTCGATTTTGAATTTTGCTTGATTTCCTTGATTTATAGTAACTATTTTGTCACTAACAATTTGATAATTATCTCCATCAACAAGCATTACTCTAATAGTAGTTGCATTTTCTTGATTTTTGCACGCAACACAAGAAATCATTAAAACTAATGATATTAAAACAATAAATAATAATAAAATTCTTTTCTTTTGCATATCAATACCTTAAGCTAAATTGTTTAATATTAGTATATAACAAAATTACAATATTTGCAATAAAAAATATTATTATTAAACTACTATTGTAGTATGGTAATTATAAGCATTTTAAGTAACGCAATTATAAAAAATTGCAAAGTTTTATAATAGAAGGCTTTTTTATAAAAAAAGAACAATAGTAAGGAGAAAAAATGTGTTATTTAGAATTAGTATGTGTACCAACGATTGCCTTTATTGTGTATGGAGCTATAGAAATTGGCAAAAAAGTAACTAAACAAAATGTAAAGTTCAAACAATTTATTCCAGTAATTGCTATAGTATTGGGGGCAATTTTAGGAATAGTATCCTATTATACTACACCTAGCACAATAGCTGCTGAAAGTGCATTAATGGCAATAATTATTGGTGCTGTAAGCGGTCTAACTGCGACGGGAACAAATCAAATATTCAAACAAATAATAAAGCATAATGAAAATAATCAAACAATAATAGGTATTGGCCTTGAAAAAAAAGAGGAAAATATAGTAGAAAAAGAAGAAGCTATAACAAAAAATGAAATAGTTGACAAAAAAATAACAAATGATAAGGATATTGATAAATAAAGAATTAACTAATTATTATATATTAGGTAAAAGGAAAAAAGCATCATACGAAAGTTTTGGTGCTTTTCTATTAAAAAGTACAACTTTATAATTTTTTAAATTTATGACTTGAAATTTTTTCGGATTGATGTTAAAATAATTAATACAATAATAATTAATTTATAAAAGGAATATTATGAAAAAACAAATTAGTTTGAAAACAAAAACAATTATTTCTATGATTTTATTTGTGGTTATATTCGCAGGTTTGCTTGTAGTCGCAACTTTCTATGATTTACAAATAAGCCAATTACTAGCTAAACCAAAATTAGCCGATGGGGCTTATTTTTCAACAAGTAATTTTGGTTTGTTAGGTGAAGTGCTAGGAAGTGCCCCTATTTATCTAACAATCACACTTGCTGCAACAATTTGGTTTTGGTATCTATATAGAAATAGCAAAAAATGGTTAAGTATTTTACTATTAGTTGTTAGCTTTATAGCTACTTATTTGTTTTTTGCTGACATATTTAATTATATTGGCGAAGAAATGGGCAATGAAGAATTTATGAGTCAAACCTATATTTTATTAACTGAAATTATTTTAGCCTTAATGCTAAGTCTATCATTTTTGTTTGCGTGGGGTAGAATTAACCCAAAAACTAATGAAAACTTGAGAATGCTTGGGGTTGTTATTTTATGTGCTTTAATAGGTCAAGCTATTGTACATTTAGTTAAGGCACCAATGGGTAGAGCAAGATTTCGTACACTAAATGCTATTGATGATTTTTCTTTATATACAAAATGGTTCGTAGTAAATGGTAAAAGGATTCTAGGTACTGACTTAGCTGACGATTGTTGTAAATCATTCCCTTCGGGACATACTTGTGCAGCAGGTGCTGTTTATTCTTTACTAGCTTTACCATATTTGGTAAAAAGTTGCTCAACAAAGAAAGCTAAATTGTGGATATGGATACTTTGTATTGCGTTTGTTGGCACAGTAGCAACAAGTCGTATAGTAGTAGGCGCACATTATTTAAGTGATGTTTTGGTAGCTGGAACTATTGCTTTTCTATCAAGTATGATTTTTATAGAAATATTTGTATGCAAAGGTTTGCATTTTAAGGCAATTTTTGGAAAATTACCAGCGGACTATGAGGAAGTAAAGCCGGAAGACTAAAGTATAAAAAATTGCATTTAATTTAGATAAATATAAATAAATGACAAAAATAGAAGTGGAAATATCAAATATTTCCACTTCTATTTTTTATTATTTTATTGACAAAAAAATAAATATAAGTATAATTAAAAATATATAGCAAAATATATATTAAATAGAATTTTTAATAAAAAATATATAATGAAATTTATATAAAATATAAATTTTTGAGAATTAAGCTTTTAAGGAGGCAGACATGAAAAGTAAAAAATTATTAGTATTTTTAATATTAATATTGGTTATGGTTTTAGGACTTACATTGGTGGCTTGTAAAGACACTGTTGTGCCTGATAAACAAATTACAAGTATAAGTGTAACGGGTGTGCCTTCTGATATTGCGTTAAATCAAAATTTAGATTTATCTCAAGCACAAATCGTTGTTTATTATGATAATGATACATCTGAAAATATAACATTAACAGAAAGTCAAATTTCAGGTTTTGATGCTACTATTTTAGGGAAACAAACAATTACCATTACATATAATGGAAAAACTTATGATGTAGAAATAAATGTAATAGCACCAATAGAAATTAAAGTAAATGAAAGTATAAGTGTTGCAGCTGTTGCAAATGTGGAAAGTGCTTATCAATGGACGGGAGAAGAAATAAAACCTGTACCTACTGTTACTTTAGGTTCTAAAGTTTTGGTGTTAAATACTGATTATGAGATAAGCTATTCGAAAAATATTACAATTAGTACGAATGATGATAGAGCAACAATTACAATTACGGGTATTGGGAGTTATGAAGGTAACATAACCAAAACCTTTTTTGTTATTAAAAGAATAGTTAATCCAAGCGATGTTCTTTTTGAAAATAATTTAGTTTTTAATGGCAATGAACAAATGCCAATTTTCACAAATAATTCTGAAAATTTATATAGTATAAATGATCCACAAACGAATGCGGGTTCTTATCATACAGAAGTTTTGCTTACTGACCCAGTTCATTATCAATGGTCGGAAAATGATAATTATTATATAAATTGGACAATAGCTAAAAAGTCTATTGACTTACCTATATATACAGAAGGCAATTTTGTATATGACGGAACAGAACAAACAGTAAATATTACGGCAAATAGTGACTATACAATCGGGGATGAATGTAAAGAAA
>JBAXZI010000044.1:0-14797 GCA_041670385.1 Clostridia bacterium
TTGGATAAGTAATATTCTCTATATCCTCTATCTTCATAATCAAGACTTCTCCAATTGAATAAATCAATTTGTTTTCCATACTGCACCATCTTATGTTATTAACTTAATTATAGTCCTAACATATTCCTAATGCAAGTATTTTTGGAACTTGTTGGGCATAATTATTAGTAATGGAGGATTTACTTATGGTTAATTTGCCAATATTTGCCGAAAGGCTCAACGAGCTAATGTTCGATAACAAAACAACACCAGAAGCTTTGTCAAAAGCGTTAGGTGTTGACCTTTCATTGATATACAAATATCTAAGAAAAGAGTATATACCTTCCTCTCCTAATGCTATTCGATTAGCAAATTATTTTAATTGTTCTTTAGATTATCTTGTAGGATTATCCGAAGATACATCTATGTCTTTTAATAAAGAAGATAAACCTTTTTCAATTCGTTTTCAAGAGTTGCTAAAAGAACATAATTGCACAAGATACCGAGTTAAAAAAGATACCAAATTAGCAAAACAAAGCGTTGATGATTGGTATAATGGTGTCCGCATGCCAACTATTGATAATCTTCTAGTCCTAGCTGAATATTTTAGTTGTTCAATTGATTACATTATCGGACGTTAAAATTAATTTCTTATAGCTAAAAATTAAATTTACTTGTAGCTTTTTTGTTTATGTTAAAATTTTTTTTAATATTTATAATATTTATTTTCTGTTTCAAAAATTAATTCACTTTTGCCCGAAGTTAATTCTGCAATTTTATTAGATATTTGATTTTCCAATTCTACAGGGAAAGCAAATTGTAATGTTACTTCATTATCAAATACTGTATCTAATACCTTGCTTTTAATACCATTAAGGAAATTCAAAAACGCCGAGTAACAGGCATAATCAAAATTTACACTCACTACTCTGCTTAATTCCATACTTACTATATTTGATACCTTTAAGGCGTCCACAACGCTTTGCGTGTATGCACTTACAAGTCCACCTACGCCAAGTTTTACTCCGCCAAAATATCTAGTAACTACAGCTACCACATTTGTTAGATTTTGCATTTTTATTACTTGACCAATTGGCATACCCGCAGTACCGCCAGGCTCGCCATCATCACTTAATTTTTGTTGCCCGTTTATTGTTACTATTCCATAACAATTGTGGGTAGCATCATTATATTTTTTTGAAATTTTGGATACATACTCAAGTCCTTCTTCAAAAGAAGAAATCCCTTTAATATGACATATAAAAACTGAATGGAGAATTTCATATTTACTAGAAAATTCTCCATCTAAAGTTAAATATTGCATTTATTTGTAACTTACTTTGATATGAATTTTTTTACCTTTATGAATAATAAAACCATTATTATAGTCAGAATCGCCTATTATATAATCAAAGCTTGGTACTATATTTTCATTAATTTTTACACCTTTACCATCGATTAATCTTCTTGCTTCGCCTTTTGACTTAACTAAATTAAGTGCAAGTAAAATATCAACTATGTCACGACTTTCTATATCAAGGATAACACTAGGCATATCATCAGCATTGCCGCCGAATGCACCTTTAGCTTGATTTTGTGCTTTTATTGCTTCTTCTTCACCGTGGACAATTTTTGTTACTTCAAAAGCAAGTTTTTCTTTGGCTATATTCATTCTTTCATCATTATATTGGGTAAGTTCTTTAATATCATCTATTTCCATAAATGTTAGAAAACGCATACATTTATTCACATCAGCATCATCTACATTGCGGAAATATTGATAAAATTCGTAAGGGGTTGTTTTCTTGGGATCTAGCCATACTGCACCCTTTTGAGTTTTACCCATTTTTTTGCCTTCAGAAGTTGTTAACAATTCGAATGTCATAGCATAAGCAGGCTTGCCCTCTTTGCGTCTAATCAAATCAGCACCCGCTAAAATATTACTCCATTGGTCATCTCCACCACATTGCAATGCACAACCGTATTTTTGGTACAAAACTAAGAAATCGTAACTTTGCATAAGCATATAGTTAAATTCTAAAAAGCTAAGTCCTTTTTCTAATCTTTGCTTAAAGCATTCAGCAGTTAGCATACGATTAACTGAAAAATGTGCACCTATATCTCTAATAAATTCAACATAATTAAGTCCTAATAGCCAATCGGCGTTATTTACCATTATAGCCGCATTATCGCCCTCAAATGAGAAGAATTTTGACATTTGTTCCTTAAAACATTGACAATTGTAAGCAATAGTTTCTTTGGTCATCATATTTCTCATATCACTACGACCTGATGGGTCACCAATCATAGCAGTACCGCCGCCAATAAGCACAATAGGCTTATGTCCGGCTTTTTGCATATGACTCATAGCCATAAGTGCTAGAAAATGTCCTACGTGCAAACTATCTGCGGTAGGGTCAAATCCAATATAAAATGGCACACTTGTAGTTTGTAATAGATTATATAAGTCTTCTTCATAGACTGTTTGTTTGATAAATCCTCTTTCTCTTAGAGCATCCAAAATATTTTTCTTTTCCATTTTTACTCCTAAAAAAGTTATTCTAGTTTTATATATATTACAACAAAATATATAATTTTTCAAGTAAAACCTATATTTTTATTGATTTTTATTATTTGCCATTATTTACTGTATATGCTATAATCAATTTATGAGAAAATACTATAGTCCTATTAAGCAATATTCTAAAGTAAAAAGAATACATCCTTTCTATAAATTCACAAGGTTTATGATAGGGTTATTTTTCCCGAAAACTGATTTGGTATGGAAAACGGAAAAGCCCGATGATACCGAAGCCGCATTTTTTGTATGTAATCATACTAAACTTTATGCTCCTATTGCTTTTCTTTTACAAAAACCGAAAATTAGGGTATGGGGCAATTATTATTTCTTATTTTATAGTACTTGTTGGAATCATTTGAAAACAAAAGTTCTTCCATCGATAAAATTCCATCACCTACTATATCCGTTAGCTTTTTTACTTACACCAATAATTGTACTTACATTTCGTGCATTAGAGCCAATACCTGTTTATCATTATTCTGCTAAAATAATTTATGATACATTTGGTAAAAGCATAGAAACAAAAAATGATGGAATAAGTCAAGTTGTATTCCCCGAACGTACGGAGAACAAAATCAATAAGTATAGTTATGAATTTAATAGAGGATTTCCATTAGTATCCAAAAATTATTATAATAAAACTGGCAAATTATTAAAATTCTATCCGGTATATTGTGCACAAAAATTACACCAACTTGTAGTTGGTGACCCTATAGAATATGACCCTAATATACCTATGAAAAAACAAAGGGAAATTATTTGCAATTATTTGCAAGATTCCATCGCTAAATTAGGTGATAGTTTACCCGCTCACGAACCTGTACTTTATGTAGATAAAAATGAGAATGATAAATAAACAAAAAATAACGACTAAATTACTTCTAATAATTATGATAGTAACTTTTATGGGACTATTTGTTTCTTGCGAAAATAAATTTGAATCACAACGAAATTCTGATGGTACTTTTAGCGGGACTTTAGTAAGCACTAAAATAAATAATACTATAAAAACTGTTAATATAAATAAAGGAACAGGCAAAGAAGATGACCAGCATTATTTTTTGGAAACAAATAAAATAGAAGCATATAATTTATATAAAGAAGATTTTTCGGATCAATATAATGTATATCGTATTGATTTTATTTATAATGATACTATAGACGATTATATAATAAAACAAATTACTTTTGATGTTACCCTTACTCGTGAAATAAGTATGTATTTTATTTTATGCGACACATTTTCTGAAGATAATTTAGTCAGCTTAAGTTCGAATTTTATTCCTAATGAAAAGCAAACAATCACTTTAGATTTTGAATATGATGCAGCCCTTACTCCAGAAAATAAAACAAAAGGACTACAGCTTAATTTTTGCAGTAGTCCTTGTTTAAATAATCATTCTGATATTTTATTACCTAAAGTTATAGGCAATTTTACTTTTACTTATGCATCCAAAGATGATTAAGCTATAGTAACTGATGTTAGTCTATAGGTTATTTCGTTTTCTATTATCATAACAGGAAAATTCTTACTTACATCCATACTAAAACTACTTAAATTATATTCATCTTGGTCTGGTGTATAATAAACTTTTATTGGTTTTCCTACTGGACTTGAATTTAAAGCTATTTCTACTTCGTTACATTGAATAGAAATATTGCCATTAGGATAAGCTATTTCAAAAACTTTAGTAAGTCCGGTATTAGTTGCACCAACTTCAATAATAGTTTTTGTTAGTGGGTCTAATATTTTAATATCTGTAGGTAAACTACTTAATTGGTAACAACGCAAATAATTATATAAAAATTCGCTATCTGTATATCCTGAAGACATTTTAACACGATTTTGTTCTTCGCCATTTAGTGTATAATAAAAATATTTGCCACTATGATAAGCAACAACTGTATAATTATTTTCACTATCTTCTTTATCTACATATACCTTTTTTATAGCCAAAGTGTTATAACCTTTTGTAAGTATATTCGTAGTTATTTCTACTTTATTTGTATCTAAATGCATTTTGAAACTATTATCGGCGTTTTCGTAATTTACATCATCAATTAAATTAGAAAATGTAGCTGATTGTTTTCTTTTTGTCTCACAAACCATACTTCCGATTATTTCACCACTAGTTGTAGCAACTTCATAATTAAGGACTTCAGAACCTGCCCAAGCTGCTGCAGGTACTGGCGTGCTATTACACGCTACTAAACTTGCACTACAAATTAATATAAGAGCAACTAGCAAAATTAACTTTTTCTTCATATGGAAACCTCCATTACCTTTACAATTTATGTCAATTATATTGTTTATAATATCATTTGTCAAATGTATTATCCTAAACTATGTATTTCCTAAAAAATTCTACACTAGCATCATTAGCAATGATACTTTCTTTATATTCAGGAAATATTATATTATATACGTGTTCTAATTTGTTTGTATCCTGCTTTTCAAAAAAACAAATATCGTATTCTATTGCACGCTTTTTAAGCTCATTCTCAAACTTTTTTACTTGTTTTCTCATAAAATCGCCATAACTAGATATCAAGAAAACTGGTGGAAACTTTTCTAAATTATTATTAGAAATTGTCCCCATTTTTTTGTATTCCGACTTTTTCCAATCCGCACCAAACATAAGACCAAATAGGTATTTTATTATAGGCAAATGTAATTTTTCATAACAATCTAGATACATAACAGGACAAGTAAGTGTAAGTGCTCTAAATTTAAGAGATGTATTTAGATTAAGCTTATTTTGCAAATTTTCATCACAAATTACTGACATTGCCATACCTGCTAGATGTCCACCCGCACTATCACCAGTTAGCATTACATTATTAGTATCGCCGTGAAAACTTTCTATATTTTTTTCCACCCAAGCAAAGCTAGCAAAAATATCATTAAGAAAATTTGGGAATGTCCCGCCTGCTTCCTTAGTAATTAAACGATAACTAACATTTACGACTACAAATCCTCCTTTTGCTAAATCTTGACAATATTGGGAATTAATAGCCTTTGTCCCATAAATCCAACCTCCACCGTGTATGTCAATGATAATTGGTAATTTGCCATTAGTATTTTCTGGATAAAAAACATCAAGTAAATGATAAATATTATCATCGTCCATATAGGGAATGTCTAAATTCTTAACAATTCCTTCTATTGGTTTACGGTTTTTATTACGCTCTACTTCTAAATTATCATTGAATTTGCAGAACTTATTTACTATATTATTATGTATACCCATTTTTACCCTCCAAATCTATATTATTTAATAATATTATTCTTTACTAAAATCTATGTCAGTTGTTATATAATCTACTCCCATTTCAGCAAATTTTTGTGCCTCATCATAATCATTAATTGTATAAACATTAACAAAAGAATTTTCTTTGTGATGAGATTCTATTCTACCTTGTTTTTTTTCTAATAAATTTTTATTATAGCCTACATTATAACCCATTCGCATATAAAAAAGGCTAGTTATTGCGTTACCTGAAAACATCATTGTGTTTACTCTTTCATCACTTTTTTGTACCTTTTCTATAATATCTAAATTAAAACTACAATAATAAGTACTATAAATAGGGAGTTTTTTGTGTACTAAAGCGACTAATTCATCAATACTTTCTTGACTATAATCTTGTTTTAATTCTATAAAAGCACTTTTATCAGAATATTGCAAAACACTCAAATATTTACTAAAAGGTGTCAATTTTGCTTTGCTTATATCAACATCTACTGTTGCATCAGAAGTATCTAATGGTAAATCGATTATATCATCATAATTACTTTCGGTAACCATAATCGACTTATTCACAAAGGGATTGTTATCGTGACAACAAACCCAAACTCCGTCTAAAGTTAGCCAAATATCACATTCTATACCACTAAAAAATGGACGCTGTGTGGCATTAAAAAATGCACTTTCTGTATTTTGGTAATATTCAGATGACAAACCACGATGTGCAATATATCTAGTCTCTAAATTATCTCTATAATTGCCCGAATATGAATGATGCAAATAAATATAAGCTACACAGCCATACCAAGCAATTAAGGCGACTGAACAAATCGCAATTATAGTGATAATAATAGGTTTTTTACCTTTACTTTGTGTTTTTGTCACCTAAATTTCCCTCTTTTTTATATTTGTCTTAGAAAAGATGAATACACTTTCTTGGACATTTTTCTACGCATACTAGACACCCTGTACATTTTTTATAATCAATTAATGGCAAATTATCTACCATAGTGATTGCACCTTCAGGGCATTGCTTTGCACAAATTCCACAACCAATACAACCGTTTTGACAAGCTGTGGTTACTTCTTTACCTCTACAATGGCTACTACAAGCTATAAAAACTTTTGCAGTTACAGGTATTCTTTCTATAATATCTTTCGGACACTTATCAATACAAGCACCACAAGATATACACAAAGTTTTATCTATCTTTGATACGCCATTAATTATTTTTATTGCATTTACTGGACATACATTTTGACATTCTCCGCCACCTACGCAACCAGCTAGGCAAAGTTTTTTACCGCCCATAAATAGCATTTGATTGCTACAATCGGTATTGCCGAAATAATGATACTTATCTGTGCTTTTATTCCCACCGTTACATCTTACTACAGCAACAGTAGGCACAGCATCTTCAAGTTCTATACCCATTATTTTTGCTATTTCTGCCTTATGTTCTTTATCCGTTGAATTACAGTCATTCAAACTAGCTTTACCTTCTACAAGTGCTTTAGCGAAGCCTTCACAACCGCTATGCCCACACCCACCGCAATTAGCACCAGCTAATTTATCCAAAATTTTCATTACTTTCTCATCTTCTTCAATTTTACAAACCTTAGTTACGATTAAGATGAGTACGCTAAACACGAAGGCCAACCCGGCTATTATACCTAGTACAATTCCTACTTTCCCCCAGTTTATTGTTGCCAATATTAAATTATTCATCAATTGTTTACCTCCATAAACTAGCCTATTAGGTTAAATACATAAAAACCCATAGCCATAAAACAAGCAGTCATCATTGTCATAGGAAACCCTTTAAGCGACTTTGATGTGTCAAGATAGTCTACTTTGTCACGCAAACCACTCATTATATACATAGCTAAAGTAAATCCTATACCTGCAAAAAAGCCATATAACGCTGCTAATCCAATATTCATTGAACCAACTCCAAGAATTGCCATTATTTGCCCTTTATCAATAACCAATTCTGCCACACCTAGTACAGCACAATTTGTTGTAATAAGTGGCAAATATATACCCATTGCATTGTAAAGTGGCTTTGAAAACTTTTTAATTACTTTCTCTATCATTTGAACTAAAGAGGCAATAACGAAAATAAATACTATTATTTCTAAATATTGTAAACCTAGTGGAACTAGGATTTTATAATATATAGGATACGTTATTAAACAAGTTATTGTCATAACTACGGTTACCGCAAGACCCATTCCAAGAGCACTACTTGATTTTTTAGAAAGTCCCAAAAATGGACATATCCCTAAGAATTGCACGAGTAAAAAGTTGTTAACAAATACTGCCATTACTATTATCATTAAAAATGTTCCCATCGTGTTTATGCCTCCTTTTTACTTGCAAATTCTAATTTTAACAAAAATGATTTTTGTCTTTGTTTATTTTCTACACTAGTGTAAATTGCATTGAATATTGCTATAAACAAACCATATACAAAGAAAGCACCGGCAGCTGAGGTAAAGAATTCCATTTTGAAATCCCATACATGTATTCCAAATATGCTACCTGCTCCTAACGCTTCTCTTACTATGCCCATTAACGTTATAGCAATTGCAAAACCTATACCAGTAAATAATCCGTCAAATGCACTTTCTAGTACTGCATTTTTACTAGCAAAGCTTTCAGCCCTACCAAGTATTATACAGTTTACTACTATAAGTGGTAAATAAACACCTAATGACTCATATAAAGCAGGAATATATTTATCTAATACCATTCTAACTATTGTTACAAAAGCAGCAATAATTAATATAAAAGCAGGTATACGAACTTCATTAGGAATTATTTTACGAAGCATTGAAATCATTGCATTGCTACAAGTAAGAATAAATATAACCGCAAGACCCATACCAATACCGTTCATTGCTGTAGTTGAAAGAGCAAGCGTAGGGCAAGTTCCTAATACTAGCCTTAAAGTAGGGTTATTTTTAATTACGCCATCATTGGCAATTTGCTTAAATCTTTTAGTTGTCATTATATTTCACCTCCATCACTCGCAATTACATTACGAACATAATAAAGTCCACTATCTACTGCATTATTTATTGCATTTGAGGATTTAGAAGCACCACCGGTTATATTTTGGATATTATTTTCGCTTTCCGTCACTGCAAAATATTTGCCACCTATTACATCTTCTTTTGAATCATAAAATGTTTTGTAAAAATCATTTGTAAATGAAGACATTAATGTTTGCTTTTCATAACTAGCAACAACTACTTTTTTCAATCCTAAAAATTCAGCTTTATCATATTCTGCAACTATCCAAACGGTTACTGTACCGTCTTTGTATCCGTGCAAACCAGTTGCTTTTATTAGATAATTTTCATCTTCTAACAAATATACGTTATCTATAGAACCATACTCGTTTGTTTTATCCGAATCACTTAGTTCTAATTCTTCAAAGCTGATTTCTTCGCCATAAATTGTATTTATTGCCCTTTCTATTCTTTCTTGATCACTGACATAAAGCACATCACTTAGTATAGCAAGCAAACCACCCGCCACCAAAGCAATACACATAAGAACCATTACGCTCTTAAAAGCTTTAGATTTTAGAAAATCATTTACTTTCATTTGATTTGCCTCCTTTATTTATAAATTTTTGTTGTATTCTCTCTCGTAAAGGAGTAGAACCAAAAGGTCTTGGACGGAACCATTGGTCAAACAATGGAACAATCAAATTCATAAGCAATATAGCAAAACTAACCACTTCCATATGGGTAGCTTTACGCAAAATTGCTGTTAATAAACCTATACTTATATAATAAGCATATCTTGCTGCTTTTGTATGAGGACTAGTTACATAATCGGTTGCCATAAATATTGCACCAATAAACAAGCCACCTGACAAAATACTTGGTAAGAAATAAGCAAAATCAAATTTATTAAGGAATACTGTCATAAGCCCGGTAACAAGAATATAAATTGTTGGCCATTTCCAATCAATAACTTTTCTTACTACCAAATAAACTCCACCTAATAACAAAGCTAGTTTACTTGTTTCCCCGATACACCCCATAACACCTGTACCTAAGAACAAATCAAGGTTACTTAAATAAATTGCACTTTTACCGTTATTTAGCATTTCGGTAAGCACTGTTGCACCACCCGTAATTACATTTCCGTCAATGGGCGCTATAGCTGTATTAAGCCAACCGCCTATCATTATACTTTGGAATGAAATAACCGCAAAAATTCTACCGGTTATGGCAGGATTAACAATATTTTTGCCTGTACCGCCAAATAGCATTTTTACTATACCTATAGCAAATACTGATGCAAACATTGGCACATACCAAGGCATACTACTAGAAAGTGTCAAACCTAAAAGCAAACCTGTTACCAAAGAAGTATAATCAAATTGCTTTAATATATATTTCGGTTTGGTTTTTTTGCATAATAGCCAAATAAATTCTGTAGCTACCGCACTTGCCATTGATATTCCTAATACAATAGCTGCTTTATATCCAAAATAAACACAACCCATAATCACTGCCGGTATCAATGCTATAAGTACATCTAACATAATACCTTTAGTCGTTCTTGGACTTCTTATATGAGGAGAATCACTAACAATAATATTTTCCATTATTTACCTCCCTTTTTCATTTGCTCTCTAATTTTAGTTTTGCAAACGACTATGCTTTGAACAAGTGAACGCTTAGCTGGGCAAACATAGGCACAACTTCCGCATTCTATACAATTCATAACTCCATAATCTTTAGCCTTGTCATATCTATCTGCAAGACAAAAATGGTCATAATTCATTGGAGTAAGATGCATTGGGCAAACACTTGCACATCTACCACAATTTATACAATTAGTTGGCATTTGCGTATTTGCTTCTTCTTTTGTTAGTGCAAGCAAGCCTGAATCCATTTTTTTGGTAAAGCCGTCCATTATATACATTGCTTTACCCATCATAGGGCCACCTCTTACTAATTTTATTGTTTCATCGGTGACACCACCGCAAAATTCTATTATTTCAGTAGTCGGCGTACCATTTTTTACCATTATATTTTTGGGTTCTTTAATACCTTTTCCTGCTACTGTCATTATTCTTTCATATAAAGGTAAGTTATTAATAACCGCTTGGTAAACTGCATAACAAGTTGATACATTTTGTACAGCTACACCCGCATCAGCTGGCAATTTGCCTGCTGGTACTTTTCTTTTTGTACAAACATATACCAAGCTTTTCTCAGCGCCTTGTGGATATTTCTTTTGCAATGGCACTACTTCCAAATCGGTATTATTTTGAAAAAGCTCGATACATTTTGGTTTATTAAGTTCTATACCAATCTTTATACGAGTTACTCCTAATGCTTTCGCTATTAGGTGAGCACCTTCTTCAATTTCTTTATACTTAGTAAGCATTAATTGATAATCACAAGTTAGGTAAGGTTCGCATTCTGCACCATCAAGAATTAAAGTATCCACTTTACTTCTCGGTGACATCTTTACAGAAGTAGGAAATCCTGCACCGCCTAAACCGACTATTCCCGCTAATTTTACTCTGTTTACTATATCGTCTTTTTCAAAACTTTTTAGCGGTTCCATTTTTAATTCTTCTTCGCTAAAGTCATTTTCAATAACAATATATTTTTCTAGTACATTAAAAGAATTTATAATATCTTTTATTTCAGTTACATTTCCTGCCACACTACTATAGATATTGGCTGAAATAAAACCGCCTGCTTCAGCTATCATTTGTCCTTTTAATACTCTGTCTCCTACATTAACTATGGCTTTTGCAGGAGCCCCGATGCCTTGTGACATAGATATATACACTTTTTTTGATGCGGGCATTATTTCTACTGCCTTTTCACCTGTATAATGCTTATTGTCTGGCACGTGGATACCTGGTTGGAGTATCTTAACATCTTTTTGTATCAACACAAACCTCCTATGGATTTTGATTTTCTTTATTTATTGACAAAAATTTATCATAAACTTTTGTCGGGACATATTTTAATAATAAAATTACTACTAGCCCGGTTATTACACCGGCTAGCACTCCGAATAATGCTAAATACCCGATAAACATAAAATAAGAAGGGGTATTCGTTATCAAACAAAATACGATTGTTTGAATTAAGTTATGCACTACTGCACTTACTACACTTATACATATCAAACTTATCTTCGGATAGATAAATTTATATAATACAATGCTTATCGTCACACTTACCAATCCTGCCGTAAGGCTATACATTAGTGCAGTTAGGTTGCCTACTATCAAACTTCCCAAAACGCACTTTGCAACAACTAAAATTATTGCCTCCACATTGCCAAGTAATATTACTGTTAGCAAAACAAAGATATTGCTTAATCCTAATTTTGCTCCAGGTAAAATCAGTGGTGGCAAAAGATTCTCTACTACAAACATAAGTAATGCCATTGCTAAAAAAATTCCTAATAGTGCAATTTTTCTAGTAGTTAGGTGCTTTGTCATATTCTCACCTCATTACTATTTTGTTTGTTACCTACTCCAACAATTTTAATTTGGTGTGGCATACACACTATTATATCACCATCTTTTTTTATTGCACTAAAATTATTTACACACGGTGCATAATGACTACAGTTTGCGTCTTTCATTAGTGCATAATTACTTCCGATTTCTACTAAATTATAACTTTCCTCAGTAATTATTTTGACATAATGACAATTATTTTCGTCGTATTCTTCAATTAAAGTTTCGCTAGGTAATTTTTCTATATTACCTTGTAATAAGTTATAATCATATGTGTAAATAACTTCATTACCCTTATATATTTCTATCTTTTCTAATGTATTTTCATTTTTAGGTATTAAAAAAACACATAAAAGTACAATTATTAAGATACTAATTATTGCATAAAATGCAATATCAAGTGGCTTGAAAAAAACTGATTTATTAACTTTTTCTATTTTTTTCATTTTATATTTTCTAATTCAAAATTGCTGTTAGTAATTTCAATATTGTTTGCTGTACTATACACCTCAATTTTATCCTCATTTTTATAAGTAAATAGACCTGTTATATCATTATTTACACAATAATCGCTTTTTAAAAACTCAATTGCTCTATCTTTACCCATAACAATAAGTGCTGTACTCAACATATCGGCTATTCTGGAATTTTTGCAGAATATAGTTGCCGAAAAAACATTATTATTAATTGGATAGCCTGTGCTTCCATCTATTAAATGCGAATAACGATTACCGTCTACCATATAATATCTTTCATAATCTCCACTAGTAGACACGCTAATATTTTTTATTGGTATTTTTGCAAAAGTAATGTTTGTATCAATATCATTTTTTCTAGGGTTCGTTAGTGTAAGGTCAAAACTTTGACCTTTATCATTGGTAGCTACAATTATACTGCTAGTGCCATAACTTAAATATCCCTTATTAATTCCCATTTCATTCGCTTTTTCAAATATAAGGTCAGTAGCATATCCTTTAATAAGTCCGCCTAAATCCACTTTTAGATAATAATTATTATCACCAATAGTAGTAAGCGTATTTTTCTTTTCCAAATAGAATTTACCGTCATTTTCTGCGATTTCGACTTTGTCAAAATTCGCAAGTTCGGTAAAAGCCTTTATATAATCTTCACTAGGAAGCGGTAAATAACTTTCTTTTCCTTCGCCTTGCCAAGTTCTTCCATAATAATTCTCTCTTTCAACATTAGAAAAACCCCATAAATCAACCAAATAATAGACACAAGGATTATACGCACCGTTTGTTAAGTCATAAATTTGCTTTGCTTGATTTATAAGCATAAAGGTATTTGCAGAAATTTCTACTTTTTCGTCATCTTTTGCATTATTAAAATTGTAAATATCCGAATGAATATAAGAAGGGTCTAATTCTGCTTTTAAATTTTCTAAAATTGTAATGGTTTCTTTTTCCCAATTTTCTACATTTTTGCTAGAACCATAGACTATAGCTTCAAGTGGGCTACCAAAATAGTCATAATTATTATAAGCAATTGCTTTTGCAGAACAAGATGTTAAGCAAAATGCCATTACTAGAACTAATACCGTCATTATAAAACAACGATTTTTTATATTCAATTTTTTATACAAACCCTACCCCAATAAAATTATTATATATATATACATACATATATTTTTAACACTATATTGCAAAATTGTCAACATCTATTCTACTATCTTATTAAGGAAATATTTAGTAAAAATATTGTATCTTGTATAAAATTTCAAAATATGCTACTATATTTTTATATAAAGGTAATAGAATAATAATATATTGTCACAATTAAAGGGAGGGGTCCTAATATGGCAACAAATCTTGGAGCATACGCAGGTAAGGTTCTTAAAATCGACCTTACAAATAGAACTTTTAACGAATATCCGATTAATGATAAAGATAGAAAATTATTTTTGGGTGGCAAAACTTTTGCCGCTCGTATTATATATGATTATATAAAAAGTCCAATAGACCCATTAGGTGAAAAAAATATAGTAGTTGTATCAAGTTGCCCGCTGAACGGAACAGGGTGTCCTAGTAGTTCTCGTTTCAACATAAGCACTATTTCCCCCCTAACAGGAATTCTTACTTCTTCCAATTGTGGTGGAACTTTTGCTCTTGCTATGAAGCGTGGCGGATTAGATGCAATAATTCTTACGGGCAAATGCGATGAATTTGTTTATTTAGATGTCGATTGCGAAAAAGTAGATTTTATTAATGCAGAACATCTTCGTGGCAAAAAAACAGGCGAAACACAAGAAATAATCGGTGGGACTAAAAGCAAAATTGTAATAGGCCCTGCTGGCGAACATTTAGTAAAATACGCTTGCGCCGTAAATGAAGACAGAGCCGCAGGTCGCGGCGCGGCGGTGTAGGCGCAGTTTTAGGCAGTAAGAATGTTAAAGGTATAATAACCGGTGGTAGTCGTCGACCTAGATTCTACAACGAAGAAAAACTTAAAAA
>JBAXZI010000045.1:0-14796 GCA_041670385.1 Clostridia bacterium
CCTTTGCAATACCTACAACAAACAAAGGGAAAATTATGAGGAAAGGGGGTTTGGGGGAATTGGAACGATTGCCCCCAATATATTTTTATCCAATTTGTCAAACATCATTGACAAACCAACAAATTGTATTACTTTTTCCTAAACTATACTATTGCATAAGTATACTTATTTTGTTATAATTAATTATAGAATATGTAATAATAATATATTCAAATAAACTTTAAGGCATTTTTATTAATATGGAATTAAATGGACTTACAAAAGCTAAAGTTGATAGCCGTACTAAAGAAGGCAAAGTCAACATAAAATCTACTATCTCTTCAAAAAGTTATGGAGAGATTATTTATTCCAATGTTTTTACACTTTTTAATATAATAAATTGTGTTTTGGCAGGTCTTATTATTTGGGTGCATAAATATAACCAAATTATGTTTTTAGGACTCATCATAATGAATACTTTTATTGGACTTTTTCAAGAAATTCGTGCGAAAAAAACCATAGATAAATTGTCACTTATATCCCAACCTAAAGCGACAGTTGTTCGAGATGGCGAAAAAACCACCATTAGTACCGAACAAGTAGTTATTGATGATTTACTAATTATTGAAGCAGGCGGGCAAATAATTAGTGACTGCAAAATTATTGATGGAATGTGTGAAGTTGATGAAAGTATGCTAACAGGCGAAAGCGATGCAGTAGTTAAAAAAATTGATGATACTTTGCTTTCTGGCAGTTTTTTAATTAGTGGCAAAGTTTTTGCTAAAGTCACTCACGTAGGTGCGAATAATTATGCAACTAAATTAGGTAACAGTGCAAAAGTAATTAAGTCCACAAAAGCTGAAATCCCTGTAAGCTTAAAAGCAATAATAAAAATAATGAGTTTTATCGTTATTCCGCTAGGAATAGGAACTTTCGTGAAAAGTTATTTATGGCAAAACATACCTCTTTCAGATAGTATTTTGAAAATGGCAGCATCGTCTATAAGCATGATTCCTCAAGGTTTGGTGGCTTTATCTAGTGTAGTTTTTGCGGCTAGCATTGTTCGATTAGCTAAATACAAAACACTAAGTCAAGATCTTTATTGTATTGAGACACTTGCCAGAGTAGATACACTTTGCCTTGACAAAACAGGCACTATTACCGAAGGTAGTATGGAGCTTGATGAAATAATAGACATTAGTCAAACTCACAATTTGAATAATGTTATTTGTGCACTAACTACTGTTATTGAAGATAAAAATCCCACGGCAAATGCCATAAGAGAATTCTGTGAGGATAATACTGTTGATTGGGTTGCTACAAATATTGTTCCATTCTCATCAGCTAGGAAATGGAGTGGGGCGACCTTTGACGGAATTGGAACTTTTATTATGGGTGCGAGCGAATTTATACTTTCGCAAGACCAAATTTTGCCTTACCTAGAAAAACTTAATGAATATTCTAGAAATGGCGAAAGAGTTCTTTGTATAGCGTATAGTCCTAATGAATTTATTGAAAACAACAAGCCTAATAATATTAATTTGCTTGGATTTTTACTTATTTCTGACAAAATAAGAAAAGAAGCACCTATTACCTTGCAATATTTTTATGAACAAGACGTAGATATTCGAGTAATTTCAGGTGACAATCCAGTTACAGTTAGTGCAATTGCTCAAAAAGCTGGTGTTCGAGATGCCCAAAATTATATAGATGCGTCTACCTTAAAAACAAAAGAAGATATAGAAAATGCAAGTCGTTTATATAAAGTATTTGGTAGAGTTAGTCCCGAACAAAAATTGCAACTAATTAAAGCCCTAAAAAATCAAGGACATACTGTGGCAATGACTGGCGATGGTGTAAACGATGTACTAGCACTTAAAGAGGCGGATTGCTCTATTGCTATGGCCTCAGGCAGTGATGCATCAAGAACCGTAGCACACTTGGTACTTTTAGATAATAATTTTGGTTCTCTTCCAAAAATTGTTGCTGAAGGTCGCCGAACAATTAATAATTTGCAACGAACGGCAAGTTTGTACCTTGTAAAAACTATATATGCTACTATACTAGCTATTTTCTTCCTTTTTGTTGGGGAGTATCCTTTTGAACCTATGCATCTTACCCTAATTGGAGCGGTTGCTTACGGATTCCCTAGTTTGATACTAGCACTAGAACCTAACAAAGAATTAGTTAAGGGACGATTTTTGACAAACTGTCTTAATGATGCTTTACCCGGTGCCCTAGCTATATTTAGCAGTATGGTACTTTTACAAATCCTAGATACCTTTATTGGTATTAATAATTCAGTCGAACTAGCAAATATTTCTGTTATGATAATTGCAGGTATTTCCTTCGGTGTACTACTAAAAGTATGCTTACCACTAAATAATCCTTTACATTTGGCTTTATATGTAGGAATGATAATTGCATTTTTGGTCGGTTGGAATGGTTTTTCTAGATTGTTTAACCTTATGCCCGCAAGTACATTTAATTTTGAAATGGTAATATATATTCTACCACTACTTGCAGTTGGTTGGACCGTAATGATATTACTTACCAAATATTTAACCAATCGGCAAGAGGATTTCCCAGTTATTAACAAAATATTAGGACTTGACAAACGAGATTTTTAAATGTACCATTATCAGTGCAAAAGTAATAAAGGAAATAATAATATGGAGAAATAATGGAATCAAAAAAACTTTTTATTTTAAGAATATTACAAATACTAGAAAAATATAGTGATGAGAATCATCCCCTTACTCAAAATCAAATTATTAAGTTTATGGAAAAAGATTTTGACACCATTTGTGAAAGAAAAGCCATAGGTCGCAATATAAGTTATTTAAAAGAAGCGGGTTATGATATCGAAAATGTCGGACACAACGGTGTATATTTATTAAGTAGAAAGTTTGAATCTAGCGAACTTAGTTTGCTTATTGATAGTGTGCTTGCTTCAAAACACATCGATAAAAAACATTCTGGTGACCTAATAAATAAACTTATTGATGAAGGCGGTAAATATTTTGTCAATACGACCAATTGCATTTATTACAACAAACAATGGCAAAAAACCGATAACAAAACAGTATTTTACAATATCGAAATTCTTAATGAGGCTATTTCAGAAGAAAAGCAGGTTTATTTTATTTACAACCAATATGATATAAATAAAAAATTAGTACCTAAAAGAGAAAAAGAATATTTAGTAAATCCATATAAATTACTTATTCATAACCAACACTATTATTTGATTAGTAACAACGATAATCATAGCAATATTAGCTATTATAGAATTGACAAAATCACTAATATAAAAAAATTAAATTCAGTTCGAAAACCCGAATCAGAACTTGATAAAAATGTAAATTTAGATATTGACAAAATAGATACAGCGTTACCTTATATGTTTGCTGATGAAATTAAAAAAATTACATTAAAATGTAAGATACTAATTATTGATGACTTAGTAGATTGGTTTGGAAATACATTTACGGTTATCAAAGCGGATAACGAATTTATTTGGGTCGATATTGATGCTAGTCCTAAAGCTATGCAATATTGGGCTATGCAATATTGTGAATTGGTAGAAATTATTAGACCAAAAAAATTAAGAATAAAAATGGCAGAAATGGCAGCTAACATTAACACAGTTTATAATAATGAAAATAATATTTAAGGAGAAAATTATTTATGCAATATACAACTATAAAATCAGGTATCACTAATAATTATATTTTGCATCTTGATAAAGATACTAATTTGCTTATTGATACTGGTAGCAAACACGATAAGAAAAAGTTCTATAAAATTCTTGAAGCAAAAGGCATAGCACTTTCTTCAATAAAATTTATTTTTATCACTCATATCCACGCAGACCATACAGGATTATTAAAAGAGTTATTGCAAAAGACCAAAGCAACACTTATTTATAATGCTAAAGGCAAACAAAGATTGGAAGCAGGGAAAAATAATACAAATGCCTATGTGAGTGGTTATCTTGTTTATACCTTAACTAAACTAATTTCTGGATTTGTAGAAACATTCCAATGTTTTCCGAATGTTGTTACTGATAATTATATAAACTTTGATAAACAACCACTTTCTAAATGGAATATTGAACTTTTAGAACTAGGCGGACATACAAATACAGACGTTTCATTAAAAATAGGTAATGACTTATTTTGTGGTGATATTTGTATGAATACTATCCTTAATCATAAATATTTCCCTTGTTTATGTGAAAATAAATTTGAACTTATGAAATCTTGGGAAAAAATAATTAATAATAAAGATATAACAACTTTATATTTAGGTCACGGCAAACCTATTACAACTGCCGATTTAGCAAAAGATTACAAACGATGGAAAAACAAAGGGGTGCTTAACCTCAATAAAAAGGAGAAATAAAGTTAATGGCTACACTTGACATAATTATTTTATTTATAGTAGGACTACTTTTAATAATTAAAGGTGGCGACTGGTTTGTCGATGGTTCTATTTGGATTGCAAAAAAGACAGGAATACCCTCACTTATAATTGGTGCTACTATAGTTAGTATTGGTACCACCATTCCCGAGATTTGTGTATCGGTATTTTCAGTAATAAAAAGTTTTGGAGTAACTGACCCTATTGCAAAACAGGGTTTGTTTGAAATGTCTATAGGTAATGCTATAGGCAGTATGATGTGTAATATTGGTGTGATTTTAGCAGTTGTATTGCTAGTGCGACCACCAAAAACAAAAGGTTTTAGCTTTAATTGGAAAGCCTTATACCTTACACTATGCTCTACTTTATTAGTTATTTTTAGCTTTTTAGATGGCAAATTAGGTATGATAGAAGGTATAATTTTATTATCACTATTCTGTATATTTATTATTGCCAATGTGTTTGAAGCAGATAAGCACATTAAAAAGTATGGCAATGAAATATCTATTGAAGAAAAGGCAATTGTTGATAAGCAAAACCCCGCTAAAATGATAGCTATGCTTGTTTTTGGTGCGGCAGCTATTGCTCTTGGTGCTAATCTGTTAGTAGACAAAGGACAAGCACTTGCATTAATTATCGGCATACCGACACAAATAATTGCAATAACATTTGTTGCTATAGGGACAAGCTTACCCGAACTAGTTACCGCAATAACAAGTATAAAAAAGAAAGATGCAAATATCGGCATAGGTAATATTATTGGTGCAAATATTATAAACTGTACTTTACTTCTTGGCCTTGCTAGTACTATAAGTGGCAGTTTACCAATAGACCACATAACGAAAACAGTCGGTATATTTATTATGCTTACTCTTACCATTATTGTACTTATTCCACCACTAATAAAAAATCGTACTTATCGCTGGCAAGGTGTATTGTTACTATGTACTTACCTTGGTTTTGTAACATATAATATTATTTATGTGGTTCAAAATCTTCATTAATAAAATAAATTGTTATATTAAAAAGAAGTAGGAAAATTACTTTCCTACTTCTTTTTTTATGTCTATTTGTAAATAACTTGTTTATTCTACTTTTTTTCTATGCGGTGCGTAAAATTTAAGAATACATATTGTAATAACTATTAATACTAAACCTACAAGCACACCTATTGTTATTCCTAATATTGTCCAATTGTTATCTTCGCCTGACGACTTAACCCTTTCCCACATTTTGACTACTTTTTCATTGTTGTTGCCAAAATCTTGCATCATTCCTAAGTCCTCATTGTACTCCGTATATCTTCTTTGATCGCCATAGTACTCTTCTAAAATAAATGCTTTTATACTATCTATGTCATTATCTATTTCATAACATTCTACTAATTCGACATCACTAAGTAAAACATCATAATTGTCATCATCAGCAAAATTATCATCTAGATATGTGTACATACTTTCATAGTCTTCTTGATTCCATATTGCGTCATATTCGTTCATTGTAACAACATTGGTATATATGTCCTCATCTACAGCTGTAGTGTACCCAATCTCTAAATTATTAAGCATTGCGACATCAGGTTTGCACAAATAATTAAGAAACATATGTGCAGCTCTATAATTAGGGGTATAAGACTTATTTTCCTTAGGCATTACCCAACCATCAAACCAAACATTACTTCCACTACTTGGAATATAATAATCTAAATAAGAATTTCCATCATCATCCATTGCTTCTTCTATTGCGTACATAGCATCACCGCTCCAAGCAAGGTCAACATATGCATCTTCGTTTACCATATCATCTTTACCAAAATCCACTTCATAGCCTTTTAAGTGTGGTCTTTGTGCCTTCAACGCTTGTTCACTTAAAGCTATAAGTTCATCATCAGTACAATTTATAAGTGCTTCTACGCTCATTTCTTCATATTTAGGAGGCAACATATTTTGTTCTTTTAAGTACAATACCGAACAAGCATAAGTATCTCTTATACTATCTTTTACAAGAATACGACCGTCTAAATCAGGGTTATTCCCAGTGTTCCAAAAAATGCCCCAATTTTCTTTTTCTAATTCTTCTTTAGATACATAGTTCGTGTTGTATAAAACTCCCAATGTACCCCACATATATGGCACAAAATAGTCATTTAAGTTATATACATTTTCTTTACCTTGAATTTCAGAAAATATCCCTTGTATTTTTTCGGTTATTTCGGGTTTTATATTTCCTGCATAAACCTCTTGGTCTAGGTCGGTCACATAACTCCAATCCACTTTTTCTAATTTATCATAATTAAGCAACTTTTGTATTGCATATTCGCTAGGGCAAATAAGGTCAATTTTGCTATCGCCTCTAATTATTTCTGTTAGCATAGTTTCATTTGTGTCAAAATCACTATAAGTTATATCAAGTGACTTGCCTGTTACTTCTTCATAATAAATGGCAAAATCATCTAATACGCTCAAATCCATATAATCAGCCCAGTTATAAATAATCAAATCTTCATCATAATGCGTAGTAATAAGAGGTGGTATTACAAAGGTAAGTATTGATACAATAACAATTAGCACAAGCACAAAAATAGTTATTATTTTACTCATTTTTCTATTTTGCATCATCATCGCTTACCTCCTTGTCTTTGTCTAAGTTTTTACTCAAATTTATAAGTAAAACTATTGCTAGCACTACTACAAATATTATACTAAATATTGCAAACCAAAATGGACTTAGTCCCTTAAGCCTTGCATCCTCATATATATATGTTGATAAAGTATTAATACCAGTAGCTGCACCTTTGTTTATTTGTGTAATTATGAAATCGTCCATACTTAGCGTAAAGCTTAATACAAATCCACTCATAATTCCTGGTATCAACATAGGCACAAGTACTTTTGTCAATGCCTTAATTGGGCTAGCCCCTAAATCCAACGCCGCCTCATATATATTTGGGTCCATTTGTTGCAATCTCGGCATAACACTTAATACGACATAAGGTGTACAAAATGTAATATGTCCAATTATTATCCTTAAATATCCTGCGGGGAATTTGAAGGTTACAAAAAATAGCATCAAACTAACAGCCATTACTATTTCGGAATTAATTATAGGTAATTGATTAACATTTTCTACTACTTTCCTAGTGCGTTTGCCTAATGAAAACATACCAACAGCCGCTACACTTCCTAATATTGTAGCAAAAACACTTGCTATGATTGCTATTAGGAATGTATTTTTTACCGCTTCTAATAAAGCGGGTGTTTGCTCAGATGTAAATATTGACCTATATGCTTCCAAAGTAAAACCTTGGTCAAAATTAAAAGTTGCTGAATTGCTAAATGAGAACACAATAATTACTAATATAGGTGCATATAGTACAGCAAGCATAATAAATATATAGCTTTTTTCTAAAATCTTTTTTACCATAAGTTGCGACCTCCTACCATATTGGTGCTCTTATTTGCTTTGCGTATAAATACATTGCTAATTAGAACTAATACTATCATTATCAAACTCATTACACTACCCACTCCATAAAGATTATTACTAAACTTTGTCTGAATACTATCTCCAAATAAGAATATTGTATAGTCGCTTAGCAATTGACTTATTGCAAATGTACTGATAGTAGGTATAAATACCATTGTTATTCCGCTAATAATACCAGGAATACTTAGCGGTAAAGTTGTTTTTACAAATGTAGTAAATTTATCCGCACCCAAATCTTGAGATGCTTCTGTATATGATTTATCTATATTTGATAAAATGGTATATAGTGGTAAAATCATAAATGGTATATAATTATAAATCATACCAAAAAGTACTGTTCCCATTCCTAAATTTACATCTAATGCAACGAATATCGCTTTAGTCGCTAAAGTCCTAATTAAAAAGTTTACCCACATAGGCAAAACAAACAGCAAAACAAACACTTTACCAAATGAATATTTAGTAAGGATATAAGCCACAGGATAGCCTAGAATCAAACAAACTAAGGTGGTTACTATTCCTACTAATATAGAAGTTAGCAAAACCTTAATACTTGCCCCATCGCTAAATAGACTTACAAAGTTACCAAAGGTAAGTTGATTATTGCTATCTAAAAATGCGAAAACTAAAATTAATACCATAGGAATAACTACAAATAATAACAAAAATAGTATATAGGGATAGCTAAAAACTTTTCTTGTCATTTTGTAATTTTTCAAATTTTCAAATTTAGATTTGAAGAAATTTTTACTCTTGTTCATCAACAACCTCTGTTATTTTAATTTTATCCTTACCTATTTTGATACCGATTCTATCCCCTTTTAACCAGTCATCTTGTGTATCTACAAAGAAATCAAAATAGTTATCTGTTCTTATAATACATTGGTAATAACTGCCCTTATATATACTGTTAACTACTGTTGCACTTATATCACCATCATTTTCATCATCAAATAACTCTATATCTTCAAAATCCACTTGAACCTTTACTTTTGTACCATAAGGCAAATCGCTATTACAATCAAATTTTCCGCCACAAATTTCAACAACATTGTTATCTACCATTTCAGTAATAATTTCGTTCGTTATTCTTGGTTTGTTCATAATATGAATTTCATTAGGGTCAATAATAATTCCAATTTTTTCATCAACATCACAATATACATTATCGTGAATTAGTATTTCAAATGTTTCTTCTTCACCTTTTATATCTGCAAAAATTTGGTAATGGTCACCCTTAAATGTACAAGAAGTAACCTTTGCTTCTACCATAGATTTGTCTAAACTTTTCACTACCTTAATGTCTTCAGGTCTAACAATTACATCAACTGGTTGGTTCTTTTTGAACCCGACATCAACACATTCAAAAGTATGGTCGCAAAAATTTACTAATTTATCTTTTATCATATCTCCAGTAAATATATTACTTTCTCCGATAAAATCAGCTACAAACTCATTAGCGGGTTCGTCATATATCTTTTGTGCATTACCGATTTGTTGTATTATACCTCTACGCATAACAATAATAGTATCACTCATAGTCAATGCTTCTTCTTGGTCGTGAGTTACATAAACGAAAGTAATACCTAATTTTTTATGCATATTCATAAGCTCAATTTGCATATCTTTACGCATTTTTAGGTCAAGTGCACCTAGAGGTTCATCAAGTAATAAAATTTTTGGTTCATTAACTATTGCTCTAGCTATTGCTACACGCTGTTGTTGTCCACCACTTAGACTATTAACATTTCTATATCCATAATCAGCTAAATCAACTAAATTTAGTACATTATTTACTTTATCTTCAATTTCTTTCTTAGTAAATTTACGAACTTTCTCGTACCTTTTACCTGACTTTTTAGTTATAAATTCTCCTGTCCCTACTTCTACAAGTTTTAATCCGAATGCAATATTGTTAAAAACATTTAGATGAGGAAACAAAGCATATTTTTGAAAAACAGTATTTATTGGTCTTTGATGAGGTGGTATTGATGTTATGTCCTTACCATCTAATAAAATACTTCCTTCAGTAGGAATTTCAAAGCCTGCTATCATTCTAAGCATAGTGCTTTTACCGCAACCCGATGGTCCTAGTAATGTAACAAATTCGCCTTTCTTTATAGAAAAACTAACATTATTTACTGCTGGAATTTCATCATATATTTTGGTAAGATTTTTTACTTCAATAATTCTATTATCATTCATTTGTGCCATTTTTTCTCCTTACTTTGTAAACCTAAAAATTACTTGGGGTCGCTACCCACAAAATACGACTTTTACCCTTATGGGTATTTATTATTTTATGCTCATCTTTTCCATCAATATAAAAAGACTCACCTTCATTAAGTTTATAAACAAATTGACCATTGTTTACTACTATCTTTACCTTTCCTGACAAACAATAACCAAATTCTTCTCCCTCGAATGGTGTTCTTTCTATACTTTCTCCATTTTCAGGTAATTCCAATATAATAGGCTCCATTTCATTTTTTTGTGAATTAGGTACAAGCCAAAGACTTACGCCATCTCCGTTTTCACTTTCAAAATAATCTTCTTTCGTAAATATGATTTTCTCTCTTTTTTTCTCAGCAAAAAACTTTTGCAACGAAATCCCTAAAATATTAAGAATATCAAATAAAGTCGCTATTGACGGTGATGCTACATCATTTTCTAATTGGCTTATATAGCCTTTTGTTAGTTCACATCTAGATGCCAACTCTTCTTGTGTAAGTCCTCTTTGCAATCTAATCGCCTTAATCCTTGCTCCAATATCCATAATGTAATTTACTCCAAAATTTTATTTAGTTTAGCTATCTCTAAATTTGTTTAGTATTATTATACTTGTGTATTATTTTAACTAAACTATGTTTGCAAAATTATTATAAATATAAAGTTTATAATTGTCAAATGTTTTTATTATTTTTACTAAACTTTTCTAATTATTTTTTGCAAAAAAAAGGTCGGCATTTAAGCCGACCTTTTTAGTTTCTTTTTAATATAAATTTGTTAATTATTCTTCTACATTTCCTAGTTTTATATCGTGATCCATAATTAATATATAATCATATATTGCAGTATTTGGATTATATTGTCTTGTATAAGGCAAGGTAGTTGCATTGCCCAAAGTCTTACCTATACGACTATCATCTACACCACCAGCAACATTTACAAATTTCCATTCCTTTACACTTGTACTATAGAATGTATAAGTAGGATTTATATAAACATCTTTGCGCATATTTACAGGCACTTCAAAGCTACCCGTTAATGTTTCGCCTCCAGTTTCTTTTCTATAAGAATATATAAGTGAAGGTTTTGGATCTGATTTTTTGCAAAGTGTAAATGCATTATCTCCACTATTTGCAGCAGCCCAATCGCTAGTATAATCACTATAAATATCGGTATCATCACCTACATATATTCTCAATGCATAATAAGGGTCTATAGGTGTAACATCTACCGTATATTTTCTTAAGAAAGTATTATTAGTAATGCTAGGTGCATTCGCTGCACTTATTTCTATCTTAGCCAAATTACGACAAGCTCCAAATACATTGTTGCCTATGCTTGCAATGTTATAATTAAACAATACACCATACAAGCCTGTACAACCATAGAACGCATTATCTTGGACAGTAGTTAGTCTATTAGGTAATTCTAAAGTAATAAGAGTTGGATTGCTTACATCTATTATGCTTCCTAATTTTCCACAATTATAAAATGCTTCTATTTCTATCAATTTTACCATAGACTTATCTGTTTCGAATACAACATTTATAAGATCACTACAATCCTTAAATGTGCTTTCTGATATCTTAGCAAGCCCATTCGGGATAGCAATATCAGTAAGTGACGAACATTTTTCAAAGGCTTGTGCTCCAAGTGTAGCAAGTTTGCTCTTTGTCGACCAACCACTTAAGACCATTTCATTTGTTTCTGTGTTTAACGCATATACTGGTTTATCAAAATAAATTCTTTCAAGATCAGTACAACTCTCAAATGCGCCTACACCAATTTCTGTTACTGAATAAGGTATCATCATATTTTTTATATGATAACAACCGCTAAATATTTGACTTCCCATACTTACCAATTTTTCACCAGCATAAGTTATTGTTACTAGTGCTTGGCAATTTAAGAATGCTCTTTCTCCTATTTTTGTTACATTGCTAGGAATTTCTATACTTGTCAATTTATCACAACTTGAGAAAGCTTCATCTCCAATAACTAGAAGCGTACTAGGCAAAATAATTGAAACAATTTTGCTAGCTTTGAAAGCTCCTTTAGCTATAGTTTGTATTTTTTCATTTACCAAATTAAGTGTACTTGCTGTATTTAGATATCTAAGCAATACTTTACCTAATATTAATAAATCAACATTGTGATACTCTGTATAATATTTAGTTTTGCTAAATACATCATTTGCAATATATGTAAGTGTAGCACTACATTTAGACCCATCAAAACTTTCTGAATCTAACCAATGAATTTGTCCATCAGATGGTGCATCTTTTAGTGCAAATGCTTCAGAATTTATTCTTTCCAATTTATCTGGCAATATTACATTACTATAAGCATCACGACTATAATTATCATTTAATCTAGTATACATATTGCTTGCCAATACAGTAATAACAAATTCGTTCATACTAGAAGGCAATGTAAGCAAACTTGGTGCAGCAACTTCGTGGTATTCTAATAACACATTTGCAGCAGCATAGAAAGTCCCTAAGTTACTACTATTTACTGTATAATATTTATATGCAGATTGTGTATACCATATTGTATTATTAAATGATGATTTATCTACATTTACCAATTTAATATCTTTATCAAATGTTATAGTTGTCGTATTATTGCTAAATGCATTTTTGCCAATATCAGTTACTGTACTAGGTATACTAATAGTTGTTAATCCACTATTATAAAACGCATAAGGCATAATAAATTGCGTATTTTTAGGTATACTAAAAGTTGTTACTAAGGTCTTTATGTTTTCTGCATCAATGTTATACTGTTTGAAATATGCAATTAAAACAGTATTGTCAGTAGAATACAAAGCTCCATTAACTACTTTATATGCTACATTATTTGTATTACTATCGCATAGTACTACTTCTTCTAGATTTACGAAATCAATAAATATATTTGTATCCAAATCCGTAAAATTGCTAGCTTGAGTAAATATGATTTTTGTAACCGTACTTGCTTTTGCTTTATTTGCTGCATCAATTGCAATTTCTTTTACTGCGATATTATTAACTTTATTTGGTATAAATAGTGTTGTAGATGCCACAGCGTCCCAACCTATTATTGTATATTGGTTGTTATTTACTGAATATACTAATTCATCAGCCGGATTGTGGTCGGTATCCCAATTATTGGTATACCACTTTGCATAAATAGTAATATCTGAATTAATTTTATATGGATAAATTAATGGATTAATATAAGTTTCATCTTCGTACCAACCCATAAATGTATGGTCGGCTCTAGTAGGAACACCTAATTCGGCAGCATTATTAATTACTTCCTTATTATATGCATCCATAATATAGCCTTCGCCATCAAAACTGATTTGTGGCATTTCGCCTTCTTTATAAAATCCGAATGAACTAATAGCACCAGTCCAATTATTTATATATACTAGGTCACTAACTTCGATAATACTATAAGCATCATTAGATACATAAATTCTGACTTTAATACCGCCATCTCTAACAAACAAGTTATTTATGTATATGCCTTTATCATTTGTATAATTAGTAACATCAGCTAAAGATTTATCTATATTATCAAATTGTTTGATAGTTATTTTATCTTCATTACTTATTTTAACAGTAGCCTTTTCTAATGTCCAATTTACTTTACTTAATGAATCATTATCAGCAAATGCTCTATTTCCTATTATAGTTATTCCTTTGCCAATAGTAAGTACTTCTAATTCATCTATACTTGCAAAAGCTTCCATTCCAATGCTAGTAACACTGTTCGGGATTGTAACATTTACCAATTTAGTACTTTTGAAAGCTTTATCCCCAATTGTAATCAAAGTTTGTGGGAATATGATTTCGTTTAGTGCCGTATTTTCAAATGCACTTACATCTATAGTAGATAATACACACGTCTCTACAACAGGTATTTCAGCAGGTATTGCTATCCCTGTAATAGAAACCTTGTATAGCTTAACACAATCTTTAAATGCTTCACCTTTAATGTCTACTAAAGTTTTTGGCAATACTACTTGACCTATTTGATTATTATTAAAGAACGCTTTTTGATAAATTATAGTAATTCCTTTTGGTACTTCAACAATAATTAAATTATCAGCACCTCTATTAGGTTCTGTTCCTTGTAAATATTTTAGATAAACACTACCTATTATAATATGTTGATCACCTACAGTCACTGTAGGATTAGCCCATGGAGTTGATTTTATTTCGCTAAGGTAGATATCCGTTGATATACAAATACCATTAGCCGTAATATTTTTTAATTTTCCACAGTTTTTGAAATTGTCTATTCCTAATTCCTTGAAATTATTGCCTAATGTAACTGTTTCTAAATTACTTAATAGACCATTACTGACATTTACATCACTATTCGCAAAGAATTCATTTGGCAATTTTGTTATGCTTGCATTTGAATTACTTCCATCAAAGATTAACAAATCAACACAATTTGCAAACACGCCTACACCTAATTTAAGAACAGAATTTGGTAAAATAAATGAAGTTAGTTTAGTGTTTTTAAACGCATAATCACCAATTTCTATTACATTATTACCCTCAAACACAATTTGTTTTGCTTGAGTATTCATCATAGCATTTTTACCTATCTTAGTAATGTATGAAGGTATATTTACTGTTTCAGCTCCATAACTATCTTTATATTTAATTAATATAG
>JBAXZI010000046.1:0-14172 GCA_041670385.1 Clostridia bacterium
GTTTGAAAATAAAACCAAACGAATTTTTGAAAGAAGTGGAATTGAGTAATCAATACCAAATTTCTCGTACGCCTTTAAGAGAAATAATAAAGAAGTTATCTTGGCAAGGTTATGTAGAGGTTATGCCAAAGTATGGTAACCGTGTGTCACTAATTGATTCAAAATCAGTAATTCAGATGATTGATATGCGAATAGTCCTTGAAAAAGAAGTACAAAAACAACTTGCATTTTCGGCAAAAGATAATAGGGATTGGCAATTTTTAGATGATATTATAGCAATGCAAAAAGTAGCTGTGATTAGTCATAACACTGATGAATTTTGGAAATTAGACAATAGTTTTCATAAATCACTTTTTGGACTTGCAAATAAAGAAATGTGGTGGAAAACAATTCGTACAAATGAAGCTCATTATATGAGATTTCGCAAATTAGAAATGAGCGATAACACGGATTATGAATTAATTTATTTTCAGCATTTAGAAATGCTTAAGGCTATTTCAGAAAAAAATTATGAGGATTTGGACCAAATAATAAACAATCATGTAGGAAGTTGTGTGGCAAAATTGCCATTACTTATGGACAAATACGGAGAATATTTTAAGAAGAGGTAAATTATATGAAAATAACATTTAGGTGGTATGGTAAACAAGACAGAATTTCTTTACAACAAATAAAGCAAATTCCAGTAGTTAGTGGGGTTGTTTCGGCAATTTATGATATAAAAGTAGGTGAAGTGTGGCCAGAAGAAAAAATTAAAGATATGGTCGAAATGTGTAAGGCAAATGGTCTTGAATGTGAGGTTATTGAAAGTGTACCTGTACACGAAGATATAAAATTAGGCTTACCTACTGCACAAAAATATATTGATAATTATAAAGAGAATATAAGAAGATTGGCAAAATATGGAGTAAAATGTATATGTTATAACTTTATGCCTGTTTTTGACTGGTTGCGTAGTGAATTAGAGCATCAAAATGAAGACGGCTCGAATTCGCTTGCCTACAATCATAATGAAGTTTTGTCACTTAATCCGCTAACTTCAGAATTGTCATTGCCTGGTTGGGATAGCAGTTATACTAAAGAGGGATTAAAAGCATTACTTAATCAATATAAGGATATAAACGAAGAAAAGTTGTGGGAAAATATTAAGCACTTTTTGGAAGAAATAATTCCTGTAGCTGCGCAGTGTGATGTATATATGGGAATTCACCCAGATGACCCACCATGGTCGATTTTTGGTTTGCCTAGAATAATAACAAATAAAGAAAACATAGAAAGATTCTTAAAGCTTGTAGATAGCAAGTATAACGGTATAACTCTTTGTACGGGTTCTTTAGGAGTAGCAAGTACTAATGATTTATTAGAAATTATTGGCGTTTGTAAAGGCAAAATTCCTTTTGTACATATAAGAAATATAAAAAGAAGAAACGAATTTGATTTTTGCGAAACCGCACACCCAAGTAATTGTGGTGATTTTGATATGTATAAAATACTATCCAAACTAATAAGCGACGGTTTTGATGGTTATATAAGACCAGATCACGGAAGAATGATTTGGGGAGAAAAAGGAAGATATGGTTATGGACTATTCGATAGGGCACTAGGTGCTTGTTATATTGGTGGTCTAATTGAGGCAATAAATAAAAACGGAGGCAAAAATGAGTAAAGTATTAGTAATAACAGGTGCAGGCGGAGTGCTTTGTAGCATAATTGCAGAAGATTATGCAAAAAATGGTTATAAAGTAGCTATGCTTGACATAAATAAAGCAGCACTTGATATATTGCAAGATAAATTGACAGCAAAGGGTTATCAAGCTAAAGGTTATGCTTGTAATGTATTAGATAAAGAAAGTTTGCTAAGTGTAAAAAAAGAAATTGCAAAAGATTTTGGCAAATGCGATTTATTAATAAATGGTGCGGGCGGAAATAATGCGAAAGCAACTACAAGTATAGAATTTCATAATGAAATGGAAGAGAACAGTAAAAGCTTTTTCGAACTTGACAAAAGCGGTGTAGATTTTGTATTTAATCTTAATTTTATGGGTACTTTTTTAGTAACTCAAGTGTTTGCGGAGGATATGGTCGGCAATAAAGGCAATATAATCAATATTTCATCAATGAATGCTTTTACGCCACTTACAAAAATTCCTGCATATTCAGCGGCAAAAGCAGCAATATCCAATTTTACACAATGGCTAGCTGTATATTTTGCTAAGAGTGATATAAGAGTAAATGCGATTGCCCCTGGTTTTTTTGCGACAAACCAAAACAAGGCTTTGCTTTTTAATGAAGATGGCAGTCTAACTGCTCGTTCTAACAAAATATTAAGCAATACGCCTATGGGAAGATTTGGCGAACCAGAAGAACTTTTAGGTACGTTGGAATGGTTGACAGATAATGAAAAAAGCGGTTTTGTAACGGGAATAGTAGTGCCAATAGATGGCGGATTTAGTGCTTATTCGGGAGTATAAAAAATGGTTAATGTAGCAGTAATTGGTATTGGTAGAATGGGTCACGTGCACGCACGGAATATCAAAAAACATCATGTGAAAAATGCTGTACTTACTGCAGTATGTGATATAAAAGAAGATGTTTTAGATAACTTTTGCAAAAAATACGGCAAAGTAGCAACCTATACGGATTATAAAGAAATGTTAGAAAAAGAAAAAATAGATGCGGTAGTAATTGCTACAGAGCATTATTTTCATGTAGAAATTGCAAAATATTGTGTAGAAAAAGGTGTTCATATTTTAGTGGAAAAACCAGTTGGAGTAACGACAAAAAGTGCAAAAGAACTTATAGAATTAAGTAATCAGCATATAGAAATTGTCGCTGCAATTATGTATAATCAGCGTACTAATCCGTTATATGCAAGAGCAAAAAAATTAGTAGATGGCGGGTTTTTGGGTGAATTAAACAGAGTAGAATATATAATCACTAATTGGTACCGTTCACAAGCATATTATGACCAAGGTAATTGGCGTGCTAGTTGGTGGGGCGAAGGAGGCGGAACGCTTATAAATCAATGTATTCATCAGCTTGATTTGGTTCAATGGATTGTTGGTATGCCTATTGCGGTAAATGCAAAAATGTTTACTAAAAATAGAAAAATTACTACGGAAAATGATGTTATTGCACAATTTGAGTTGCCTAATTCGGTATTTTGCTCATTTATTGCATCAACGCACGAATTGCGTGGTACAAATCGTTTAGAAATTTCAGGCACTAAAGGAAGAATTGTAATTGATAGCGGAGTTATGAAATTTTATAGTTTTAATAAAGATGAATTAGAAGTAAATGCAACTACAAAATTTGGGTATGGTTTTTCTATAAGAAAGACAAAAACATACAAATATAGACTAAGATTTTTACTTAGAATGATATTAGGGCAACAAATTAATATATTGCGTAATTTTGTAGATGCGATAGAAAACAAAACAGCACTAATATCACCTATAGCTGATGGAATTAATGCATTAGAGATAATTAATGGTATGTATTTATCAAATTGGACTAAAAAAGAAATAAGTTTGCCTATTGATGATGAAGATTATCAAGAGATGTTAACAAGTAAAATAGAAGAAGAAAAAATTGTTTTGAAGGAGAAAAAAAGATGATAAAAATTAGTGGTTTTATAGATGAAGCAAGTGGGAAATTGGACGAACAAATTGTGATTCTTAAAGAATTAAGACAAGAATATATGTGTCCAAGAACTATTGACGGTAAGAATATTACCGGTATTTCTTATAAAGATTTTATGAAAGATATTAAGCCTAGACTTGATGCAAATAAAATAAAATTTTCTAGTATCGGTTCGGGGATAGGTAAAATAAAATTATATGATGATGAGGCGTACAAAGGACAATTAAAAAATTTGGAACAACTTATCAAAATTGCACAAGCAATGGAGTGTAAGTACATAAGAATTTTTTCATTTTTTGTTGATGAAAAAGGCGATTATGATAGTTATTTTGATGAAGTAGTTAAGAAAATGCAAGGTTTTGTAAAGTTAGCTGAAGGAAGCGGAGTAGTTTTGCTTCACGAAAATGAAAAGCATATTTATGCCGATATTCCACAAAGAGTGCTTAAACTTTATGATGCTATAAATAGTCCTGTATTCCAATTATGTTATGATGCGTCAAACTATATCCAATGCAATACAGACCCTTTTGAAGCATATAAAATGGTTAAGGATAAAACTGTTTATTATCATATGAAAGATTGTATAGATAGTAGAGAAGTGCCATTAGGAATTGGACAAGGACATATTCAAGAAATAATTAATGATTTAGTAAGCACCAATTATGATGGATTCCTTACATTAGAGCCACATACTGGTTTTTATGCAGCATTAAAGATTCCTTTTTATATTTGTCCGCTTTTGTCGTTATCATTGCCACATAGTATAAAAGTTTATCGTTTTATAGACAAAACTATGGGAGTTAAGGCAGTCCAAAGAGTATCAAGGAAGCAAATTTACTTATGGCAGTTTAATAATTTACAAGAAATATTAAAAAAGGCAGGTAATAAATAATGGATAAAGTAAGATATGGAATAGTAGGTATCGGAAAACAAGGTAGTTTTTATACAAAAATACTAACAAAATTAAATTTTATGGTAAAAGGCTCTAAATTAGCTGCAGTTTGTGACATTTCGGAAGAAAGAAGAGAATGGGCAAAGAAGAATTTGAAAGGTGTAGAAATATTCGATGACTACCATAAAATGTTTGAAAGTGGACTAATTGATGTTGTTATGGTAGAAACGCCACATTATTTTCACGCAGAAATAGCAATTGATGCGTTTAAGGCTGGACTTAATGTGCTTTGTGATAAACCTGCTGGTGTGTATACTAAGCAAGTTCAAAAAATGAACGAAGTAGCTAGCGAGCATTCCGATAAAATGTTTGGAATGATGTTTAATCAAAGAACAAACCCTTTATATATTAAAGCTAAAGAAATAATTACCAGTGGAGAATTGGGCGAACTTACAAGAATAGTTTGGATTATTACTAATTGGTATCGTCCTGCTGCTTATTATGCTCAAGGTGGCTGGAGAGGCACTTGGTGGGGCGAAGGTGGCGGAGTGCTAATAAATCAATGCCCTCATCAATTAGATTTGTTCACTTGGCTTGCAGGTCTTCCAACCTCTGTTATGGCAACTAGTGATACAATAGGTCGTGATATAAATGTAGAAAATGATGTTACTACATATTGCAAATTTGCAAATGGCGCAACGGGTGTTTTTATTACATCAACTCACGATGCTCCTGGTACAAATAGATTGGAAATCACAGGAACAGGCGGGAAAATTGTTATTGAAAATGGCAAATTAGTATTTACCAAAAATGAAATAAAAGAACCTGAATTCAGTAAAACCAATAAAGTATTTATGGGCAAGCCAAAAACTAAAAAATATAAAACAAGTTTTATAGGACAAACCCTTAAAAATTTATTTAGTCAACCACCACAACATATTGGAATTATAAAAAATTATACCGATGTTATGCTTGGCAAGACTGATAAATTTATGGCACCGGGTGCTGAAGGAATAATAGGACTTACATTTTCTAATGCAATACATTTATCAAGTTGGTTAAATAAAGAAATAAGTATACCTTTAGATGAAGACTTGTATATTGCCGAATTAGAAAAGAAGAAAGAACAAGAAAAAGCTTTAGCAAAAAAATAGAAGAAGGTAAAAATTGGGACAAATTAAAATTGGAGCGCAATTATATTCATTAAGAAAATATCTAAAAAAGCCAGAAGATGTACCTTATGTTTTTGATAAAGTGCAAAAAATGGGTGCAGAAGTAGTGCAAGTATCGGGAATGTGCAAAATGGATAGCAAAAAATTAAATGAAATTTCCAAAGAATATAATTTGCCTATTTGCATAACTCACTCGCCTATAGAAAGGATAAAAAATGATTTAGATAATTTAGCTAATGAACATTTAGATTTTGGTTGTAAAAACATAGGTATAGGAATGATGCCAAAATGTTATCGTACAGGCAAGCTTGATGACCTAAAGAAGTTTGTTGAATTACTTAACGCAACTGCTGAAAAGTTGTCAAAATATGATATGACAATTGCTTATCACAATCATTGGTTTGAGTTTAAGGAAGTAGGCGGGGAATTAATGTATGATTATTTGATAGATAATACGGAAACGAAAGTTCAGTTTATACCCGATACTTTTTGGATTAAGGTAGGCGGGTTTGAACCTAATTTTTATATTGAAAAATTAGCTAATAGAGTAAATACATTGCATCTAAAAGACTATAAAAAAACAATTATCCCAATATTTAAGCCAATCGGCGATGGGATTTTGGATTTTAAGTCAATTCTGGCTTGTGCGGAAAAAGCAAATATAAAAAATGCAGTAGTAGAACTTGATATATCATTAAAACCATTTAGTAATATGGAAAAAAGTTTGAAATATCTAAAAACAATATATTAAGTTATATATTAAAAATTAAGGAGTAATTTATGAATAAATTTTTTGGGGATGAGGTTATTTTAGGGAATACGACTGCTGTAAAACTTTATAAAGAAGTAAAGAATTTACCTATTATTGATTATCATTGTCATTTAAGTCCAAAACAATTAAGCGAAAATATAAGTTTTGAAAATATTGGGCAGTTATGGCTTGAGGGTGACCATTATAAATGGCGTGTAATGCGAATTTGTGGTGTTGATGAAAAATACATAACAGGCGATGCAACTTTTTATGAAAAATTTATGGAATTAGCAAGAATTATGCCAATGATAGTAGGTAATGCAGTTTATTATTGGGCAAATTTTGAATTAAAACAAATTTTTGGAATAAATAAACCGTTAGATAGTAAAAGTGCAGATGAAATTTGGAATAAATGCAACGAAAAATTAAAAGACATTAACGTTTCTACTATTCTTAATCAATTCAATGTAGAATTTGTAGCAACTACTGATGACCCAATTGATAATTTAGAATATCACGGAGTTATTGCCAAAACTATAGTAACCCCGACCTTTAGACCAGATAAGGCATTTTCTCTAGTTGATGATTACTATAAAAAATTGTCTATCGTATCGGGTATAGAAATAAATAGTGTAGATGATTTAATTAGGGCGTTAGAAATAAGATTTGACTACTTTATAACAAAAGGGTGTAAAATAAGCGACCACGGATTAGGCGCAATTCCTGAGTTTTGTGAAATAAAAGAAGCAAGAGAAATCTTTAATAATAGAAATAATGGGTTATCGGATAGTCAAAAAGAAAAGTTTGTTGGCTTTATGCTAACAGAAATGGCAAGAATGTGCAAAAAAAGAAATGTGGTTATGCAATGGCATTTTAGTGCGTTGCGAAATATAAACAGCATTATGGCAAATAAAATTGGTGTAGATAGTGGTTTTGATGTATTTGGAGATGTAATAATTGCTAAAAACCTTACAAATTTATTCGATTATCTTAATAAAAACGGAAATTTGCCAAAAGTTATTTTGTATACGCTAAATCCTAATGCTGAAAAACTTATTTGTACAATTAGCGGGGCTTTCCCAAATGTAAGGATAGGCACTGCATGGTGGTTTAATGACACTTTAGAGGGTACAAGGCAACATATCAAGACAGTTATGGAATATGCGGTATTAGGCGTCCATTTAGGTATGCTTACCGATAGTAGAAGCTTTACTAGTTATGTAAGGCACGATTTTTTCCGTAGAATACTAGCAAATGAAATAGGCAGTTTGGTGGAAAAAGGTGAATACGATTATAGCAATGCGGTTGTTTTGATGAAAAACATAAGCTATTACAATATAAAAAATTATTTAGGAGTATAAAAAATAAAAAGTATTATGAATAAACAAGAATTTAAAAAAATATTAGAAAAAGAAAGTCTAGTGGTTGTCGTTAGGGGCAATTCTTTAGAGCAAGCATTTCAAACTGTGGAGGCTTGTTATAAAGGTGGAATAAAATTAATGGAAGTTACTTTTACCGTACCTAACGCAGAAAAGTTATTAGCGAAAATAGCGGATAAATATAAGGGTACTGATTTAGTCCTAGGTGCAGGTACTGTTATGAATGTACAAACAGCTAAACTTGCTTTAGCTAATGGTGCTAGTTATATTGTTAGTCCAAATCTAAATATAAAGTTACAAGAGTATTTAGAAAGTATTGATGTAGCTTATACTCCAGGTATACTTACCCCTACAGAAGCTGCTCTTGCTATGGAAGGTGGGGCAAATGTACTTAAATTATTTCCGGGCAATATTGCACAACCTTCAGGGCTTAAGGCACTTAAAGGTCCTTATCTAAATATAGAAATTATGCCAACAGGTGGAGTAAGTTATGAAAACTTATCTGAATGGTTTTCTGCGGGTGCAATAGCCGTTGGAGCGGGCTCAAACCTTACGGCTAAGGCAAAAACAAACGATTTTGATGGAGTAGCTTGTGATGCTAAAAAATGGGTTGCGAGAATAAAAGAGATAAAGGAGAATTAGGAAGTTATGTCAAAGATACTTACATTTGGAGAAATTATGATGCGTTTGCAACCGTATGGATATAAAAGATTGTTGCAAGCTAATGGTTTGGAAATGACTTTTGGTGGCGGAGAAGCAAATGTTGCTGTTTCACTAGCACAAATGGGCGATGATGCGGCTTTTTTAACTAAATTACCTAATAATGAACTTGGAAAAGCTAGTTCTAATCAATTGCGTTATTGGGGAGTAAATACTGATTATATTGTTCGTGGTGGCGAAAGAATGGGTATTTATTTTTGCGAAAAAGGTGCAAGTCAGAGAGCGAGCAAAGTAATTTATGATAGGAAAAATTCTGCAATTAATAGCATAAATGAAGATGAAGTTGATTTTGATAATTTGCTTAAAACGACCGAGTGGTTACATTTTACTGGAATTACTCCAGCATTATCTGATGAAGTAGCAAATTTTACAAAATTATTACTTATAAAAGCAAAAGAAAAGAACATAACTGTATCTTGTGATTTGAATTATCGTAATAAGTTGTGGACTAGAGAAAAGGCAAATATAGTGATGTCAAATCTTATGCAATATGTTGATGTGCTTATCAGTAATGAAGAAGATTGTAAAGATGTTTTTGGGATAGTAGCGGGCAAAAGTGATATAACAAGTGGCGAATTATCTAAAGAAGATTATGGTGATGTTGCTAAAACATTAGCTAAGAAATTTGGAATAAAAATTGTCGCATTTACTTTGCGTGAAAGTATATCGGCATCAATAAACAATTGGTCGGGAATACTAGTTGATAGTGGCAAAGTTTATTCTAGCAAGAAATATACACTTAATATAGTAGATAGGGTTGGTGGTGGAGATAGCTTTGGAGCAGGACTAATACATAGTTTGACTAATGGCAAAAGTTCACAAGAAGCTATAGAATTTGCTATTGCTGCATCTGCATTAAAGCATAGCGTAGAAGGCGACTTTAATATAGCAACCGTTGAAGAAATCGAAAAATTAGCAAACGGCGATGGCAGTGGAAGAGTGCAAAGATAATAAATAATATATTATAGAAAGATATTAATCATCCCAAATTTATTTTTAAGATAATTATTTATAGATAGGGGAGAAAGAAATAGGGGTAGTAATTATACCCCTATTTTTTCTAATTTTTCCATAAATTCTATCTTCATATCAATTTTGCTTATAGCTTTTTCTACAGCTATATTTTTTTCTAATTCAGTATAACCAGTTCCATCTACTAAAATATCATCAAATTTCTTAATTCCCATCAAATGCATTAGGTCTTTTACATAATTTACGCCTCTATTTAATATCATTTTTGTTAGTGGATTAAGTTCAGCACCGGAAGATTGTACATAGACTACTTTCCTAGGTTTATCATCTAGAAGTCCGTCGACTTTGTTCTTGCTTAAACTTATAGTTTTACCGTCCATTACGATACAATCAAGGTATTCTTTTAATGGTGCAGGGAATGATAAACTCCACATTGGAGCAGCAAAAACTATCATATCCGCAGCGACAAACTGGTCGGTAAGTTCCCCGATTTTGTGAGCTTCTTCTTGTTGCTTTGGACTTAAATTTGCTATAGCGTCTTTTTTAATCATAGCATTTCTACCATCAAAATATTGGTATTTTAATCTCGGTATATGACTAGTATATAGGTCTAATTCTTCTAATTGGTAATTTTTATTTTTTTCTAAATATTTGTTTATAAATGCCCTTGCTACTGTTTTGCTAGCGGAAAGTTGTTCTGGTTTTGAATTTACTGATACATATAATAATTTTTTTATTTACTTCTCCTTTAATTTATATTCCTTATTATTGGCAAAACAAAGAAAAAAATACATACAAATATTAAGAAATAAAATTTCATTCAAATTATTTTTTAGAATAATATTGTGTGATTATATAATACTAAGTTTGAAGAATATTATGGCATACAGTTATAAAGATTCTATCGAAAAGCACAAATTAAAAAATTCTAGATATATGGAAAAAAAGGGGAAAGCATTTTGCCATTGCTAAAGAAAAAAGACCTGAATGTATAGTTGAAAAAAAATATTATATCAATAAAAGACCAAGAGAATATGTAAAGATTAAGGTTATGAAATATAGGAAAAGAATTATTTTAGGATATCAAACAAGTGAATTAGGATACCTAAAACAATGTTTATATAATTAATAGAAAGGAGGTAAATAAAATGGCTAAACAAGGAATGAAGAGATATAAACCAGGCAACGGAATGGAAAGTAGTAAAAATTATAAGAATGCTACTGAAAGTGTACAAGAATTGCAAGGAAAGGCAAAGCAAAGTAACAAAAAAACAAAACAAATTTAGTTAAATTAAATTTTAAATATAACGAAAAAGCATTACCTATAAAGTAGGTAGTGCTTTTTTATTTGGGTAAAATATGTTCAAAAAGAGGTATTTTGTCACAAAATAACTAGTTTTGTTAAAAATCAAACAAATTATTTTATAGGTGCTAGAATGTATTTATTAGGAGGATATTAATGGCTTATGTGAGGATTCAAAAAATTTGTATTTTTATTTTTATAGGGATGACGTTAAATTGTTTTTTAACGGGATGTAATCAAAAATCAATAGAAGGTGACAAGCAAGCGGACTATTATTATGTTAGTAATTTAGGAGAGTGCTGTATAGATAAAGATAGCGGGGATTATTTATATTTTGATAAGGTGCAATGCTTTACTTCTATAACTATAGATGAGAAGGAAATATTATTTGATAATGGCGGATTCTTAATTATTAGTGGATATGTTCATCATTCGAATAAATATATATACGATGATTCTTTTTATATTTATACAGGAACTATAGAAAACAAAACATATATTAACAAAAATTATTCAAAAAAATTAAGCGAGGCAGAGTTGCGATTTGGTAGTGAAGAAACAGGAGAAATGGACGGCAGAATTTATTTAGTTTATGAAATTAGCAACCTGATAATAGATAATTTTAGTGAAGATATGAACGAAAAAAATAAAGTAATAAGTTTATTTACTAATTATTACATACCGCATTATAGAAATTATGTAATCAAATTTAGTGAAATAGAATATATCTAAAATTTATTTTAGTATATATAAAAAAATTTTAAAGGAGGACAATTATGAAAATCTTAAACAAAACAGTCTATTTAATGCTATTTTTAGTGATGATGGCAATGCTGGTATTATTGCCTATGCAAAAAGTGGAAATAGTGAACGAAGCAAAGGAAAATACTGTCGTAAAAATTAATAGTTTGATTGATTTTGACGATAATGATCCTACTGTTAAACAGAGTGAGGAAAAAGCTGATTATATTAAAGAAAATCTAGCAATGGTAGTAGAAAAATATAATGAAACTATTACCGAGGAAAGTGAGTTAGCTACTGCTACTTTTGTAGAAAATGAAGTATCAGTTTATCTTACTTTTGAAGAAAAATATGCAACTTATTTAGATTTTAATGATAATAACGGTTATCTAATTATTGATGGAGAAAATAATTTGCATGAATTCCAAACCAAAGGGGATTTGGAATATTTGAAGGATGTGGAACTTACATACTATAATACATTAGATAAATTTTTGTATTATGATGAAGATAATGGATGTTTACAACCTTGTATTGCTGATTGTTATGACGATTCTATAAGATGCGCAGATGAAGAATTATGTAATGGTTCGGATTTTGAAGAAGAATGTTGTATGACTGTTGATGGACAAGTCGAAAATTCAGAAGATGGTAAAATATACGATATAAATGCTTATGTTGCAGAAAAGTATTCACAGTATAGTTTACAATCAATACAAATCATTCCTGAATATGATTGGAAATATCAATTTGACACATCATTATATACACATAAAATTGGGAATAAAAGTTATACTGAAGGAAATTGTGCGTTGAATGCAGCTTATTCAATGATGTTTGATTGGAAGAGAAAATCGCAGTTTTCAAATTTGGATACTAATTATGTAAATATATCAAGTAGTATTTATAATGATTCATTATATCCGAAATATGGTACAAATACATATGATGGTTGGTTTCTTGATGATACTTTTTCAATTTATCGTAGAAAGTTATATTTAGACGTTCGAGAAGAAGGAATAGCAAGAGGATATTTGCCCGATGTGGGAATGAAGTCTAGTGAAATTCCCGGTTTAGTAGAAACTGTAGCAGCTAAATACGGACATTCTATTGATATGAGGCAATCAAGCGCCCATAATGCAATAGTAGGAAGTATAAATAATCATAGAGCAGGAGTTTTATCTGTACAAAATAGTCCTTGTTATCATAATCATGCAATGGGTCTTTATGGATTTGAAGTTTTTCATTATCAATCTGGTTGGTGGATATTTAAACAAGACCATTATGCATATTTTTATTTAATTGATGACGGACATAGCTATAAATATCATAATCCATTATTTGCTAAAGTTTATGGTTTAATTCAAGGAATGGATGGAGTCGCATATAATGTATGTTATTATGATGCTAATTATGGAAGTGTAGGAAAAACCTTTACTTATGTATATAGCTTCTAAAAATCATTAAGAATCAAATATAAGCAAAAAAGCATTATATAATTATAGTGCTTTTTTGTTTATAGCATATTGAATAATTACTAGAAATATGTTATTATTTAATTATAAAATAAAAAAGAGGTAAAATAGATGAAAGTAGAAATTGAAAAAAAGGGTAGTCTAAACCCAATGCCTAAAGTTATTGTTACGGTAAGAGATAATAAGGGTAACAACAATGCATTAGTTGTAGGATATTGTGGCAATTGTTCTTATGCGCCACCTATGGTAATGATAGGAATTGTTCCAACTCGTTATAGTTATCATATGGTTAAGGAAAATGGTTGTTTTGTTGTTCATTTGGTGTTAAAATCACAAAAAGAATTATATGATGTTTGTGGCAAACAAAGCGGGAAAGATGGAGACAAATTGCAAAAATTAGGAGCAAAACTAATCGATGCAAAATTGGTAAATGCATCAATTATTGAAGAATGCCCAGTTGCTATAGAATGTACGGTAGTCGATTCTATTATGACAGGTTCGCACGAAATGTTTATTGGAAAAGTAGAATGTGTTCACGCAGAAGAAAAATATCTTACTGATGGCAAAATAGATATGAGTAAAATTGATTTAATGTAATCAAAATATAATACATTATAATAAAAAAAAGCATTATCTTAACTTAAGATAATGCTTTTTATTTATAAAAGAAGATAAATAATTTAATTTAGTAAAGGTTTTGGATAATTATTTATATCAACATAATATTTATGGTTATTAATTAATCGTGAATTATCCGGTGAGAGCTTCATCGCTATTTCGGAATTTTCTATAGCAATATTTTTTAGGCCTAACCAGTAAGCACTTATAGCAACTAAATCATAGGGATTAAAATTCCAAGCATAAATTTCGTTTACATAACCTAAGTGTTTTTCTTTAATTCTCAAGGCAAAAGAGGAATAATAATACATACTAACCCAATCTTTTTCTAAATGAGCAATTATTGCTAAATCAATATATGGTTCCCTAAGGTTCGGTGTTTCGGCAATGGCTTTATGGAGCCAATTTTTTGCATTGTAAAAATCTTCTTTTGCTTTATATGATCTAGCGATAAATCGCATAGCAGCACTTCTTTCTTCATCCCATAAAGAGGTAGGAAGAGATAAA
>JBAXZI010000047.1:0-14156 GCA_041670385.1 Clostridia bacterium
GAAGCAGGGTTAATAAGAAACGGGAAGAAAGTGGTAAATTCAAACAAATTTAAAGTATAAAAAAATAGTATTGAAACAAACAAATATAATTATGATGAAATAAACAGAGAAAAAATAAGAACTGAATTTAATATAAAATCAACGGATTTAGTCGTTGGAAATGTAGCAAGGTTTCATGTTCAGAAAAATCATAAGTTTTTAATAGAAATATTTGAAGAAATTGTAAAACAAAATAAAAATGCTAAATTATTATTGGTTGGGGTAGGAGACCTTCAAGCATCTATAAAAAATATGGTGGTTAATAAGGGGCTTGAAAAAAATGTAATATTTGCGGGTTTAAGATCTGATATCCCTAATTTACTATCAGCTATGGATGTATTTTTGTTACCATCATTATATGAGGGATTAGGAATAGTATTGATAGAAGCGCAAGCTAATGGTTTGCAATGTATTGCATCTGATACCGTAGCAAAAGAAGCAGATGTTACAGAAAGAATAAAATTTATATCCTTAGATACGAGTGCAAAAAAATGGAGTGATGTTGTACTTGCTAATATAGATAGGTATTCTAATGGAGCAGAAAAAGTAAAAGAAAAGGGTTTTGAAATAGGAAAGATAGCAAAGGAGATGCAAAGTTTTTATGTTGATGCCTATAAAAAATGGTGTAATTAATGATTGATAATAAAATATATTTAGAAAATGGTATATGCAAGTTTTATACAATATTACTTGTAATATTTCCGTTACTTAATATATATTCAATTGGTTTTTTTTCACTTACAATGGCTGATGTAATAATTTTACCAACAATATTATTATTAATAATAAGAATTCCATTTAAAAACATAAAAATCAATAAATTTTATATGGCAAGTATTGCTTTAAATATTTTTGGCGTTGCCTTCGCTTATATATTGGGAACATTGACTAATAGTGTAGACAATTTTTTAACATTATGCAGATACTTAATGTATATATTTTGTTTCACGTTTTTTGAAGATTTTTTCAACTATGTTTTGGCAAAGAAATGGATTATTATTGTTGCGATAATAGCAACAATTTTCATAATTTTTCAAATGATAATGGTTAAATTATTTAATATTTATGTAAAAGGATATTTACCATTTTTACCATTAACAAATCCAGAAGTTATTTTTTATGGATTAGGTGATTATTTAGGTATTATTATTACCCCTAATAACATAAGGCCTCGTTCCTTTTTTATGGAACCATCACATTACGGGATATACATAGTTGTGGCACTATATTTAGTGTTATTTAAAACTCAAAATACAAAAAAGGCAATAAAATGGACAATAATTATGGTGTTAGGATTGCTAATTTCTCGTAGTTCAACGGGAATTATTTGTGCCATTTATTTGTTAGCAATTAAATTAATAACATTAATAAATAAATATTCTAAAATAGATAAAAGAAAGTTATATCTAATATTTGGTTGTGCTTTAATTGGTGTTATTGTTATAATTAACACTAGTTTTTTCAATGATTTTTTGGGAAGAATAATAAATAATGGTGAAGTAGCAGCTTCGGTTCATAATAGATTTGATGGTTTTGAACAATTTAACGCTTTTATAAAGTTAAATATAGCAGAAAGGTATTTCGGTAAAGGTTTTGGATTAGGCGACATTTATATGACTTCATTTATAAAAACATTGTATGAAGGTGGGTATTGTGCTTTTCTTGGTTTGTTAATAATTTTAGGCTACTTATTATTTCAAGGTAAAAAAACTAATAATTTAATTTTGTTTGGTATGATAATCTTTTTGGGAATAGGAACAGAAATTTTAAACGGTAGTTTTGTTTTGATATTATATCCTTTTATGACTGCGAATAGTAATTCTTATGAAAATATTAATATGATTGGAATAAATAAAAAAAAAGTAGGTGAAGTATGAGTAATATTTTAATTTTAGAAGGGGTTTATTATCCTAAACCAGAAGCAAATGCAATATGTTCGTATAAAATTGCGCAACAATTAATAAAAAATGGACATAAAGTGAGTGTAATATGTTATAAAAATTTTGATTTAGATAATGAAAATATTAATGGTATTGAAGTGCATAGAATAAAATCCCGTATGTTTTTTAGGTTAAGATTTTTTGGGGAAAAATTTAAAGATAAGTGGTATGGGAAAATAGTGTTGAAATTTGCGTATTTTTGTAATAAGATAAAAATATTAATGCGTTATAACAAATTTCCATTTATGTCACCCATGCTAACTAAAAGTTATGTAAAAAAATTTGAAGAAATAAACGAAAAAGGAAATTTTGATATGGTAATTTCAGTTTATAATCCTTTTGAAACTTGCTATGCTGGGGCAAAAATTAAAACTAAATATCCACAAATTAAACATGTTTTATATGTAGTAGATACATTGACCAATACGGGTTATAAAAAAGGATTTTCAAAAAAGAAATTGGAAGCTAACGGTTGGAAATGGGAGCAATATTTATATGAAAGAGCAGACTTAATATTAAATGTGAAATGTCATGAAGAGCATCATAATAACCAAAGATATGACAAATATAGGAATAAAATGGAATTTATAGATATTCCTTTTATGACAAAGCCTATGTTTAATGAAAAAAACATTATAGACAAATACTTAAATAAATCAAAAATAAACGGTGTTTATGCGGGAGCATTTACTTGTGAAACGAATCCCAATTATTGTGTAGATAGTATTCTACAAATAAGCAACTTAGAAATAGAAATGAGTTTTTTTAGTAGAGGAAATTTCCAAAAATATTTATTAAATAAAAGCAAAGAAAGTGATATGATAAATTCTAATGGTTTCATTGTACACGATGAAATGATAAATGTATTACAAGATGTAGATTTTTTTGTTTCTATAGGAAGAGTAGGAACACAAATGATAATATCTAAAATATTTGAATATATGTCCTATGGGAAACCAATTATTCATTTTTATAAAACTGATTATGATTCTTCTATAAAATATTATAAAAATTATTCTTTGGCATTGTGTATTGATGAAAGAAAGCAAAGCACAATTGAATCAGCAAAATTAATTGAAGAGTTTTTAACAGAAAATATTAAAAAGAAACTTAAATATGAGGATATTGTAAAAGATTTTAAAGAAAATACTCCAGAATATACGGTCAACTATATTGAAAATTTACTATCAAAATAAATACTATTAGGTAAAGATGAAAGCAAGAAATAAAGGAATTTTATTATCATACGCACTATTATTATTTGAAGCATTATATACGCTTTTAATAATTCCTATTTGCGCCAAAGCCTTTGGACAAGGCAATTATGGAGTATACAATATCGCTTTTACATTAACAGCGTATATTATGTTGCTTGATATGGGAATGGGAAATGCAGTAGTAAAATTTATGGCACAATATAATAACACGAATGAAATTGAGAAGCAAAAGAATTTTTTTGCTGTAAGTTTAGTCTATTATTTTATTATTGCATTTATTTCAGTATTAATTAGTTTATTGTTAATATATTTTGCTAATAGAATTTATCAAGGGAGTTTGAGCTTTGTAGAAATAAGTTTATTAAAAAAATTATTATTTATTACAATGATTAATACATTTTTAATGCTAATAGGTAATGTTTATCTAAATATTTTAGTTGCCTTCGAAAAATTTGTTTTTATTAAATCAATTTCTATAATTTTTATCATTTTACGGATTATTGCAACAATAATATGTGTTAAATATGGGGGTAAAGCTGTTGCAGTTACTGTTATCAATGCAATTGCCACTGGAGTTAGGTTGTTACTTTGTGCCTTATATGTATTCTTTAAATTAAAACTAAAGCCCAAATGGGTAGGCGTAGACAAGAAATTTGTAAAATTGATATTTATTTATATTAGTATAATTCTTTTGCAGATGGTGGCAACACAATTAAATAAATTAGTAGATAGCTTATTGCTAAGTTTTATGGTTGAAAACAGTGCACCTATAGTTGCTGTTTATACAGTTGGTTCTACCTTGGCTTATTATTTATCAAGTTTTGCAAGTGGGATTAATGGTGTAATTATGCCAAGCATGGTAAAATTGGTAACTAATCATGAAAATCCACAAACTATTCAAGCTGAAATGGTAAAAATAAGTCGAATGGTTTTTATCGTTGTTGGATTAATATTTGCAATATTTTTAGTTAATGGGCAGGCATTTATAAGCTTTTGGGTTGGGAATGAGTATAAAATGGCATATTATGTTGCTATAATATTAATGCTCCCATTAGTTTTTTCTTTATCCGAAATGGTCGGGACGCAAATACTATGGGCAATGGATAAAGCAAAAATATTAGCATATCTTCAAATATTTGTGGCTATAATGAATATAGGAATAACAGTCATTTTGATTAAATGGAAACCAATTATAGGCGCTGCAATCGGTACTGCAATAGCACTATTTGTAGGTGATTTATTTGCTAGGCTTGTAGTATATAAAAAGCAAATAAAAATAAATAGTCTACAATATTTATATCAATTTATAAAAGGTATTTTATTATGTTTAATAATAAGTATAGGATGTGGCTATTCGTTTAATTACTTAGTAAACGCAATCGGTATTCCTATAATATGGGAGTTTGTAGCTTCTTGTATAATAATGCTTATTGTTTTTATGCTTACTATGATTTTGTTTGGTTTTAATAAATATGAAAAAGATTTAATTAGGTCAAAACTAAAGAAATTTAGTAGGAAATAATTATATATAGAAAGTTATCTATATATGCTTGACAAAAATAAAGTGATGTATTATTATATAGACAATTATCTATGTATTGATTTAGATTTGTTAAAATATAGATAAAATAAAATCGTTATTAAGGAGATTTATGACACATTTAGAATATGTAGATTGTTTTAAGGCATTAGCTGACCCAACAAGATTACAAATTGTAAAATATTTGGAAGGGTGTACAAAATGTGCTTGCAAGCTACTTGAAGAGTTTAATATTACGCAACCTACACTTTCTTATCATATGAAGCAATTAGTCACAAGCGGTATTGTCAATGTATCTAAAGAAGGTACTTGGAATCATTATTCGTTAAATATAGATGTCATTTGTGGATTAAAAGACTTTTTTGATAATACTAATATGGAAAATAGTGAGAATTGCAATTGCGGTTGTCATAAAAAATAAATATACACTTTTGACTAGTAAATGGGTATATAAAACAAAGGGATTGTAATTAATTAAATAGTTGTATCTTCAGGAACAGTAAATTTAGTAGAAGAATTGGCAGAATTAATAAAAAACAATATCTAATAAAAAACATAATATAGAAAATAGAGCAAAAAAGTACCTAGCTAAATAATTAGCTAGGTACTTTTTTTATGGTTATATCGACTCTACGGCAATTTTGCCAACTTATTAGGTAAAAAAAGTAGAAAAATTTAGCAAATAACAAATTGTAGTGAATCGTTTGTATTTAATTTATTATTCAAAAACAATGAAATAATTGTGATGTAATACATACAAAAACGAAAAAAATAATCAAAAAATTTCAAAAAAACGGTCGATAAGAAAAACGTTTCTTTAGTTTTGTTGTAAATTGGTAAATATTGGTAATTGTTAAAATCGTATTTACAAAGATACTATAGCTATATATAATGCAAATATAGAAATTAATTTATAGTACTGAAATAAATTTCAATAAAAAGATAAATTTACATTATATACGAATGAAACTTAAATTTGTATATTTATAAATATTAGTAAAAATGGAGCGGTGATGAGTATATTAGATAATACAAAATTTACACTATTGGTTTGTGAAATGTTCTACCAAAGAGGGTTAAGTCAAAAACAGATTGCTCAAGAGTTAGTAATATCCCGTTCACAAGTTTGTAGGATACTAGCTGCTGCATTGGAAAAAAGGTTGGTTACAATAACTTTACATTATCCGAATCCTGATGAAAGCTTTTATCAAAAAAAGATAAATGAGAAATATGGAATAGGTGAAGTATATATTTATGATACTGGTGAATTAAGAGGTATAGAAGAAATGAATTATTTAGCTGAAGTATCAAAGAATCTTTTTCCTGTAATAGTTAAGGATAATGATAAAGTCGGTGTTATGGCAGGAAGAACTCTAAGTGCACTAGCTAAAGCATTAAGTAAATCTAGAAATAGAGGATTGCAATTTGTGCCATTATGCGGTGGAACAGGTTCGAACGGAAGTGATTGGTATGCAAATGCAGTAGCAGAAAATTTTTCGGAAAAGACTAATGGTAGATACTATATTCTTAATGCACCGCAATATTGTAGCAATATAGAAGGCAAAAATATGCTAATTAAAGAACCAAGTATAAAAGAAATTTTGGAATTAGGAAAAACTTGTAATAGTGTGCTTATTGGTATAGGAAATATAGAAAGTGATTCTACGACTATTGAAGCTAGTAATTTGTTAAAGTCGGATATTAATACATTAAAAAGCTTAGGTGCTATTGCATCAATATGTTCATCATATTTAGACAAAGATGGGAAAATTATTGATTGTGACGTAGCGGATAGAATAGTTGGACTAAGCATAGAAGAACTCAAAAATACAAAGAAAATAGGTATAGCACAAGGCAAAAGCAAAATAGAGGCTATAAAATCTGTGCTAAAAGGTGGTTATTTAGATGTAATAATTACCACACTAAGTACAGCTAAATTATTAATATAAAATAGCAAAAATAAAAAAGGAGAAACAAAACATGAAAAAAATACTTTCATATGTGCTAGTAATAGCACTAGCAGTGACATCAGTAATTGGATTGATGGCATGTAACAACAGTACAGCAGCAAAAAAACAAATTTCAATTTGTACACCGTATTTGTCTTCAGTAACTACTAAAGAAATGGTAGACTTGATGACTGATAAATTAGAAACTGAAGGTTTTGAAGTTACTGTAAGCGATTCTGCAAATGATGTGGCAAGATTTGCCGCAGATGTAGAAACAAGTACAATATCAGCAGTTGACGCAATAATTATTGTTAGCGTTGACCCGACTATTATTGACCCACAAATTAAAGAAGCAAGTGCAGCAGGTATCCCTATATATGGTTGTGATGCTGGTTACACTGAACAAATGCAAATGAATGCATCAAGCGATAATTATCAAATGGGCGATATGATATCTAGATATTTATTTGATAAGTTAGGTGGAACAGGTACAATAGTTCATTTAACACATAGACCACATCCAGGTGTAGTTCAAAGAACACTTGCTATGGAAGATGTATTGGAAGAATATCCAAATATAACTTTATTGTCAGAACATCACGTAGATGTGCCTAACCAAATAAATAATTCAAAAGAAATTGTTGAAAATTTATTGACAGCATACCCAGAAAAGAACTCTATATCAGCTATACTTTGTGGTTGGGACGAACCAGCAATTGGTGCGACTCAAGCATTAATGGAAGCAGGTCGTGATGAAGTTTTGGTAGTAGGTGTTGATGGTAATGAGCAGGCTATAAAGCTAATTAATGACGGAACAAACCTTGTAGCTACTTTGAAACAAGATTTCGACGGTATGGCAAGTTTAGTTGTTGCGGACCTAGTAAAGAACCTAAATGGAACTGAAACAGTAAAGGGCGAACAATATGCCCCAGCACTATTAGTTGAGAAAGAATAAAAATAATTAAATAATTGTGTATTCAATCTAAATTTTTTAGATTGAATACAACAATTGTAAGGATGTATTATGATTTTAGAAACAAAAGGCTTGTGTAAACAATTTGGAAATATGTACGCATTAAAAGATATTGATTTTTCTATAAAAGAAGGTGAGATACACGGACTAGTTGGCGAAAATGGAGCTGGTAAATCTACACTTATTAAAATATTAACTGGTGTTTATCATTTAGATAAAGGCGAAATTTTTGTAGAAGGCAAAAAGGTAATTATTACCGATCCTGCACAATCAAGGGAACTAGGAATAAATGTAATACATCAAGATAGAAATTTAATACCTATATTTAATGGCGTTGAGAACATTTACTTAGGATTAAAAAGCGAAACAAAAAATTTATGTTTTGTTGATTTTAAGAAAATGAAAGAAAAGATAGTTAAAGTAATGAAGGAATATGGAATTGATGTTCCTCTTGATAAAATGGCAAAAGAATTATCTTCACCACAAAAGACTTTATTCGAAATAACAAGGGCAATGATGACAGAGTGTAAATTATTAATATTAGATGAACCTACCGCATCACTTACGGATAAAGAAACTAAAATATTGTTTGATATTATAAAGAAGCTAAATGAAAAAGGCACAGCAATATTATACATTACACATAGAATGGATGAAATATTTCAATTAACAAACAGAATAACCGTTTTCAAGAACGGAGAATTAGTAAAAACAGTTAATAAAAATGAAATAGATAAAGATGGACTTATTTCACTTATGACAGATAAATGGACTAGGTCAAAAGTTAAAGAGAAGAAAAGCGATTTTGGTAAAGTTATTTATGAAGTAAAAAATATTGCATCGGATAATAAGGTAGTTAAAGATGTATCATTTAAGGTTCGGGAAAGAGAGATATTAGGAATATTTGGTTTAGGTGGAAGTGGTAGAACAGAACTTTTAGAAGCAATATATGGTTTTGAAAAGGTGAGTTCGGGTGAGATATATTTAGAAGACAAAAAATTGGAAAAAATAAATACAACAAATTCTTTAAAAAATGGAGTAGTACTTATTAATGAAGATAGAAGAGGAAAATCTCTTATAAGCACAAGAAGTGTAAAAGATAATATAGTTTTGTCTACAATCGATAATTATGTCAAAAAAGGGATTTACAATGCTAAGAAAGAAAAAGAAGATGCAGAAAATAAAGTTAAAGAACTTAAAATTAAGACTAGTAGCATAAACCAACCAACAGGTGAATTATCTGGAGGAAACCAACAAAAAGTTGTTTTTGCTAAAGCGTTAATGTCAAATCCTAAGATATTTTTATGTGATGAACCAACGCAAGCAGTGGATGTAAAAACAAGAGAAGAAATCCATAAATTATTAAGAGAATGCGCAGACAAAGGCAGTGCCGTAGTGTTCGTAACCTCTGATTTGAAAGAAATGCTTGATGTCGCTGATAATATTTTGATAATGGCACAAGGCAGAACCTGGGAATTAATTCCCAATGAAGATATTACTTCAGAACAAATATTAAAATACTGTTATTTAGAGAGGAATTTGAAAAATGGAAACAATTAACAAAAAGAAAGTTAGTATGAAAGGCATATTAAAAGCTTATGGAACTATATTTGCGTTGATAGTAATTATTATAGTTTTTGCAGCGATAAACCCTAAATCATTTATGTCAATCGGAAATTTTTGGAATATAACAAGGCAAATGGCAATATTGTCAGTAATTGCTATCGGTGCAACCCTAATTATGAATGTTGAAGAATTTGATTTATCATTAGGTACTATTGCAAGCTTTGGTGGCGTATGTGCCGCTGTACTTACAATAACGGGTGTGCCATTTATTATAGCTCTAATAATTGCAGTAATAGTAAGTGCAATGATAGGATTTGTAAATGGATACATTGTAACAAGATTTAAGGTAATGTCTTTTATCATAACATTAGCTATGAGTAGAGTTATTTATGGTATTACCTATTGGATGTCAGGCGGAGCTATAATATTTAATGGTATTCCAGAAAGCTTTACAACTTTTGGAACTGGAAAAATAGGTCCAATATTTTATCTTACAATATTTATGGTTGTAATAACAGTTATATTTTATTACCTAACAAAAAGCACAGCTTTTGGAAGAAAATTGTATGCAATCGGTGGTAATGAACAAGCATCTAAAGTAGCGGGAATAAAGGTAAGTTTGTATAAAACACTTGCTTTCACAATAGCCGCTGCTATGGCAGGTATGGCAGGTGTATTGCTAGCATCAAGAGTTGGTTCTGCTTCTCCTACAGCAGGCGATGCTTATTGCTTAAATGCTTATGCGGCAATATTTATAGGCAAAACATTAGGGAAAGAAGGCGTTCCTAATGTACTTGGAACTTTAGTTGGTGTTGCCATATTTACAGTTCTTGCAAACGGACTAACAATTTTACAAGTTCCTACCTTTGTCCAAAATATATTAACAGGTGGAATAATTGTATTAGCAGTAGTTGCTCAAAAAATAGGAAACAAGAAAAATGCATAGAATAAATTCAAAAAGAACTAAAAAATTAGTTAGATTAAATAGCAAAATTTTGGTAGGCTATTTGCTCGCAGGATATAAAGACAAAGACAACTTTAATGAAAGTTTGAGTCTATTAGAAGGAAGTTCTATAGGTATATTAGAAATCGGATTCCCTTCAAAAAATCCTTATGCAGACGGAGAAATTATAGCCAATGCACATAAAATGGTCAATTATGAAGAAGCAACTTCAATTGAGTACTGGAGAACTATTCGGAAATCAACAAATAAAGTAATTTGGCTAATGGCATATTATAAAGATTTTATTGAAAACAAAAAATATGTACAGTTTGTTGAGGAAGGGTTGATAGACGGACTAGTTATTCCTGATACGGATATAGAAACTAGAATAAAACTTCAAAAAGAAATAAAGCAATATAAGGTAGATGTAATAGGATTCGTTAATCCTCTTATGGAAAAAGAAGAAATAAATCAAGTACTTGACAATTTTGTTTTAATATATGAACAATTATATGTTGGACAAACCGGAAAGAGCCAAACAAAAGAAGTTTATCACGAAATGCTAAAAATAACTTGTGAACACGGGAAAACAGTACCTTTTGCAGGTTTTGGAATAAATTCTTATGCAAGCGTAAAAAAAGTGCTTAACGAAGGCTTCCGTGGTGCAATAATCGGGACAGAGATAATAAAGAGAATTAATCAATCAAGTGAGAGCTTGCAAAATTTGTTAAATGATATTAATAAAGCGGTGGAATAAATGAAATATATTGCAACTTTTGATTTTGGGACAACAGCAGTTAAATGCGTTATTATAGATGAAATGCAAAAAGTGGTTTTTTTCAAAGAAAAAGAACTTACCACTTTAAATAATGGAACTTATATAGAACAAGACCCAAATCAATGGTATACAACATTTATAGAATTGTCACAGAAATTCTTTAATAAGGGCTATGCAAATAGCGATATTTCAGGTATTGTTTGTAGTGGGCATATGCAGGATTTAATTGTAATTGGCAAAAATGGAGAATTAATGTCAAATGCAATAATGTATAACGACCATAGAGGCAAGTCGCAACTTAATTTAATAAGTGATGACTTAACAAAGCTAATTATAGAAAAATCAGCAAATGAATTAAACGGTACTATTCCATTAACAAAACTTTTGTGGGTAAGAAACAATGAAGAAGAAATCTATAAAAGTATTTACAAAATATTATTCTCATCAAAAGATTATATTATTACTAAATTAACAAATGAATATGTATCTGATGTGACTACGCTTGCTACTAGTGGTTGTATGGATATACAAAGTAAACAATATATAAATGAAATTAGTAGTCTTGGTTTTGATATGGAAATTTTACCTAAAATTTGTTATGCAGATGAAGTAGCTGGAATTGTAACTAGTAAAGCTGCAAACGAAACAGGATTTTTGGTAGGGACTAAAGTCTATGTGGGCTCGGGCGACGCCGGCGCTACTACCCTAGCAAGCGGAATATCCAAAGAAGGCGAAATAAATATAAGTTTGGGTACAAGTGGTTGGGTAGCAAGTATATCAAATTCTGTTTGTGAAAATGTTTTTAATATAGCCGCAATAAACCGTGGTTTATATATAAATGTTATACCTGTACTTAATGCGGGGAATGTTCATAAATGGTTGGCTAATGTAATTGATGGCACAGCTATAAAATATGACATTTTGCACGATGCAATAAATGAAAGTGTACCTTGTAGCAATGGATTATATTTCTTACCTTATATAGTAGGTGAAAGATTTCCCGTTTCTGATGATAAAGTAAGGGGCTGTTATATAGGAATAAACGCCAATACAACAAAAGCCGATATTATTAGAAGTACTTTAGAAGGTGTAGCATTTTCTATAAAACAAAGTTTGGTGGCACTAAATATAAAACCTAACAAAATTTCATTAATTGGTGGCGGTGCAAAGGATAGTAATTGGAATCAAATTTTTGCAGATGTATTAGGTGTTGATGTAATAGTTTATGAAAACTCAAAATTTTTACCAAGTATGGCACTTGCATCTATTGTTATGCTAGCCCAAGGCAAGATAAATTCTTATGATGAGTTTGTCACAAAGTTAATAAAAAACGAAAAATCTGAAGTTTTCAAATTTTCTTGCGATGTTAATAAAATTTATAATAAAGGCTTTAAGAAGTTTATAAAAATATATCCAGCAGTAAAAAATTTATATGATTAGTATCAATGAAATGTACAATTTGAATAGTTCAAATTGTGATATACACTAAAAGACTAGAGGTAAATAAATAGTAAATAAAAATGTGTTTTAAGTAAAAAAATTTGCATTACAGTTATATTACCTATATAATACAACCATAAGTACCAAAAGGAATTGAGTAAAAAAATAAAAGTAAAATTATCGTAAGATAATGACACAAAGCTATAGGGCCTCGAAAGAGGCAGCCAGTTGCCATTTACCCCCTAATGTAATATATAAGGGAGAAACGGCAACTTTTTTTATGTAAAAATGTATAAAGAAAATGAACAAATAAATATATAATCCAAATAAAGTAAAGGAGATTAAGAAAATGAATAACTATAGATATGATTGTAAAAAGGAAAATAAGAAAAATCAACGAAAGAAATTAGCAATTGTTGTATTAATAATTTTGACTATCGTTTTTGGTATAGTTATGTTCTTAAGATCTTATAATCCTTCAATTGGAGTAAATACGGATGATAGTAATAACATAGCACCTATTACTAGTAATACAGAAATAAAGGGTGTGCAGTATTCTAATAAACCAGGTTACAAATTTGGTGGTTGGTATGACAATGCTGAATTTTTAGGAGAAGCATTAACTGAGATAAATGAAAATGTAGAAAATGTATATTTTAAATGGATTCCAAATGAAAATACGATAGTTTTTAATGGTAACGATAGCACATCTGGTGAAATGGTAGAACTTATTATTTCTACTGATGATACTGCTAATTTAGCAATAAACAAATTTGTAAAAGACGGCTATACATTTAGTGGCTGGGCAGAAGAAAAAGAAAGCGAAGTTGTTTATACTGACGGTGCTAGTTACACTATGGGCACTAATGAAAGTTACATTTTATATGCCGTATGGACACCTAATCATAATTTATTACATTTTGATGGTAACGGCGCAACAACTGGTACAATGTCTGAAATATTATGTGAGTCAAATGCTAGTGTTGCTCTTCTTGAAAATGTATTTGCTAAAGAAGGATATAAATTTGCAGGTTGGTCAACTCTTCCTACAGGTGAAGTAAGATATCTTGACGGTGATGTTTATAAAATGGGACTAGCTGATAGTTATGTTTTATATGCTCAATGGGACAAGGCAGTTTATTCTTTAAGTTTAGTTGGCGATAACGGTGTTCAAAATGGTGCTGGTGATTACGAACTAAATACAAAAGTAACAGTTACTGCTATACCTAGTGATGGATATGAATTTGTCGGTTGGTATGATAACGAAGATTTTAGCGGATTATTAGTATCTGATGAATCTACATTTAATTATGAAATTACTAAAAGTAGTAAATTATATGCTAAATACAATTACATCCCTGTAGATAATAAATTGAAAGTAGTCGTAAATAATGTTGTTTATGGTGAAAAATTAGTTATTAAATTATATAATAATGAAAGTGAAGGTAGTTTGAAATATCTATATAAAGTACAAGGTGCAAACGATAGTACTTATAACGAAGTAGAACCTAAGAATGTTGGTAAATATAATGTAAAAGTTTCTATAGAACAAACACCTTATTATAATATGTCTAATATAGTTGTAGATTTTGAAATTACCAAAGCAAACTATAATATGACAGGAGTTAGCTTTGAAAGTATTACATCTGTATATGATGGAACAGAAAAAGTAGTAGCAGTAACTGGTACATTACCAAGTGGAGTAAGCGTAGCTTATGTAAACAATGGTAGAACCGCTTACGGTACTCAAGATGTATTCGCATACTTAACA